>CAIXHI010000090.1 GCA_903919215.1 uncultured Acidimicrobiaceae bacterium | reverse complement strand
CACGCCGCCGCACCATGCCCAATACCGATCAAGCAGCAGATGATCGAGTGGTTCGGGCCGGTGATCCACGAGTACTACGCGGGTACCGAGGGCAACGGCTTCGTCTACTGCAACAGCGAGATGTGGTTGGCACACAAAGGCACCGTGGGGACCCCGATCAACTGTGTGCTGCACATCTGCAACGAGGAGGGCGACGTGCTCCCGGTGGGCGAGCCGGGCACCGTCTACTTCGAAGGTGGCGCCGAGTTCGAGTACCACAACGACCCGGAGAAGACGAAGAGCTCACGGCACCCCAGCCAGCCGTGGAGCACCCTCGGCGATGTCGGCTACCTCGACGCCGACAACTTCTTGTACCTCACCGACCGCAAGGCGTACATGATCATCTCCGGCGGGGTGAACATCTACCCGCAGGAGGCGGAGAACGTATTGGTCACGCACCCGAAGGTGATCGACGTCGCCGTCTTCGGTGTGCCCAACGACGATTTCGGCGAGGAAGTCAAGGCCGTCGTGCATCCAACCACAATGCCGGCCGATGCCGACGAGGCCGCCGCACTCGCCCATGAGTTGATCGCCTACTGCCGTTCGCAACTGGCCGACGTCAAGTGTCCGCGCAGTATCGACTTCCGCCCAGAACTGCCCCGGCACGCCACCGGCAAGCTCTACAAGCGCCTGCTCAAGGACGAGTACTGGGCCGCCGCCGGCCGAGCGATCTGACCGCCCCCAGCCCGGCTCTGGTCCCGCACCGATTGCGGGCTTCCGAGGTCAGTGTGTGACCTGAGCGCCTGGGTTGCGACACCCTCCGTTCATCTCGAATTGGGCCATCAGACATCTTGATGATGTCTTGCGTTAACTTTGCGTTCATGTTCGCCGATGGAAAGACACCGGCCTCGCTTGGCGAACTGTTCACCTCGTAGCACCGGAGATCGGAACTGGGTCGCCATGCGCCTCCACCATCTCCTCATCGGAACCTGCGCCCTTGCGGCTGGCACGATCTCTGTCGTCGGCGTGGTCAACGCCGCGGGCCACCAGCACACATCGCCCGCCCCGGCACTCGCAGTGCAGGCCGAAGTTGCCCCGGCCCTCGCCCCGCAACCCGGGCAGACCATCACGGTTCACGTCCCACGGACGGCCTTCGTGAGAGTCGATGCGCAAGGCACTGTGACCGCAGCGGCAACGAACACCGGGGCCGCCCCGCAACCCGGTGACGACGTCTATCTGTTCCATCCGGACGGCACGATCACGCATGCACCCAGCTTCGATCTCGGTGCCGTCACCTGGCTCGGCGACTTCCGCCAGCCGGGTGTCTACCTGCAACAGAACTGAACGATCGTCCGGCTTCAGTACTCTCCGAACGTGAGCTGACGGCTACTGTCGGCGCATGGAGTGGGGATGATGGTGGGACGACGAGAGCGAGGCGACGGCGTCCGCACGCCCACATCCGAACCCGATGAGACGTTCGACATCACCGGCGAACTGATCCGCGTCACTGACGACGATGTCCAAGCCGGCATCCTTGCGCGCCTGGCCTCCAGCGAGAAGGACTGGCGCACCGGTGGCCTGTTGAGCACGGCGGTCATTGGTGGCATCTTCACCCGAATCGCACCGTGGTGGCAGGTCGCCGTGTTCGTCGTAGCCCGAGTCCTGGCAGTACTCGGCAATGTGGTGTTGATCCGACGAGTCCGCCGCCGGAGTGTTGCTGATGCTCTTCGTGACGGGTACCTCACACAGTTGGAGCTATGGCTCGGAACCATCGCACTCAGCTGGTCGTGCGCGGCGTTCCTGACACCGTCACCACTGCTGCAGCACCCCGAGTCCGTACTGGTGCTGGTTGCCTTACTCGGCGTCGAGGGTGTCCTCGTGCACGCCGCAGCATTCAGCCCGAGAGCGATCGCCATCGTGACGTTCACCTTCTGGAGCAGCCTCACGCTGCGTGCGGTCGTCGATGGCAGCGAATACCGGTTGCAGCTACTGCTGTTTCTCGCCGGGTATCAGGGCGTTCTCGCGTTCCATGCACTCAGCATTCAACGACAGAACGTCCGCAGCGTGCGCTCGGAGATCATCAATCGGACGCTGCACGATCGAGTGAAGCAGCAGCACGATCAGTTGGCGCAGGTGAATACTCAGTTGGGCGCGGCGCTCGAGCAGTCGACCGAGTTGGCCAGCTACGACCCGCTGACCGGGATTCTCAACCGCCGAGCATTCCTCGCTGCGGTGACGGGCGAGCTCACCCGAATGCGCAGCCACCACGAATCGTCCTCAGTAGTCCTTCTCGACCTCGATGGCTTCAAATCGGCCAACGACAACTACGGCCACATCGCCGGCGACGAGGTCTTGGCCACGTGCAGCCTGCTCCTGCGCGATGAGATGCGCGCCAGCGACATCGTCGCTCGGTGGGGTGGCGACGAGTTCATCGTCCTGCTGCCGAACACATCGCCGGAGAACGCTGCTGCGTGCGCAGAGCGCTACCGCGCGGCCCTCAAGGGAGCAACCTCGGCGACGTGGCCGGAGCAACTGCACATCAGCGCGTCGCTGGGCGTCGCGGAGCTTCGCCACGATGTCGGGTTCGACGAGGCGCTAGCGGCAGCGGACCATGCGCTGTACCGC
This sequence comes from uncultured Acidimicrobiaceae bacterium, assembly GCA_903919215.1. Classification (GTDB taxonomy): domain Bacteria; phylum Actinomycetota; class Acidimicrobiia; order Acidimicrobiales; family Ilumatobacteraceae; genus UBA668. The sequence continues at coordinate 3,250 of CAIXHI010000090.1, read as the reverse complement.
GCGAAACACGAGGGCCGCAACGCCGTCCGCGTTGCGCCTACGACAGCACGACCATCTTGATCTCGGTCATCTCGCGCACGCTGTAGGCCGGCCCTTCACGGGTGTTGCCGCTGTCGCGCAGCCCCCCATAGGGCTGCTGATCGGCACGCCAGGTGGGAACCTCGTTCACCAACACACCTCCGAAGTCCAGCGTCCGTACCGCATGGAGCGCGACGGTGATGTCGGCCGTGAAGATCGAGGCCTGTAAGCCGAAGCGGGTGTCGTTGGCCAGAGCGATGGCCTCGTCGAGTGTGTCGTACGCAGCAACAGCCACGACCGGGCCGAAGACCTCCTGCGAGCAGACCTTCATCTCGTGGCTGGCATTGGCGATGAGCGTCGGGCGCAGCACACCGTCGGCCTGCACGACTCCCCCGGCGGCAATCGTTGCCCCGGCGGCGGTGGCCTCCTCGATCCACCCGACGACCCGGTCGCGCTCAGCCGTGGAGATCAGCGCCGACACCTCGGTGGCGTCGTCAAGTGGGTCGCCAACGATCAATGAGTCGACGTGGGCGGCGAGTTCAGCAGTGAACTCGGCAGCGATCGAACGGTGGACGAAGACCCGCTGAGTGGAGATACAACTCTGGCCCGCATGGCTGAACCCGGCGACCTTGATCTTCGCCGCAGCACTGCGCCAGTCGCCGTCGGGCTGGATGATGCACGGGGCGTTGTTGCCCAACTCGAGACCGACGCGCTTGCGCGGCGCCCGCGCACGGATGCTCCAACCAACATCGGGTGAACCCGTGAACGTGATCAAGGCGATATCGGGGTGGTCGACAAGCGCGTTGCCAACAGTGCCGCCGCTGCCGGTGACGACCTGCAGGTACTCGGCCGGAAGGCCACACTCATCGATGAGCATGCGGGCGAGCGCGAGGCTGCTGAACGGTGTTTGGCTGGCGGGCTTCAGCACCACCGGACAGCCGGCAGCGATGGCCGGGCCGACCTTGTGCACCACCAGGTTCAGCGGGAAGTTGAACGGCGCGATCGCCCCGATGACACCGATCGGCACTCGCAGCGTGAAGCCGAGCTTGCCTTCACCCGATGGAATCGCGTCCAGCGGAATCATCTCGCCGCTGAGTGTGCGGGCCTCCGCGGCCGCGAACTGAAACGTGCCGGCGGCGCGTTCGGCTTCGACTCTCGCGGTACGGATCGGCTTGGCGGCCTCACGGGCGATGATCTGCGCGAACTCCTCCCGCCGTTCAGTCAGACGCAGCGCCGCCCGGTCGAGGATCTCGGCCCGCTTCCACAGCGGTAACGGGTTCGCGTGCAGTGCCTGCTTGGCGATCGCGACTGCGCGGTCGACGTCGGCGGCCGTCTGCGCCGGCACCTCCCCGATGACGGAATCGTCGTAGGGCGAACGAACAGTGATCACGGCGGACATACGACCGACGATACTGGGGCCAATGAAGCCCTCGATCCATCCTCGCCACCCCTACTTGGAATGGGACGGGCCGATCGCCTTCGCTCACCGCGGCGGAGCCAGCGATGTCCCCGAGAACACCATGCCAGCGTTTCAGTACGCGGTCGATGCCGGGTACCGCTACGTCGAGACGGACGTCCAGGTCACGGCCGACGGAGTGCTGGTGGCATTCCACGACAACGACCTGCGCCGCGCCTGCGGCCGCGCCGGGCGGATCAGCGATCTGCCATGGAGCGATGTCAGCACCGCCCGGGTTGACGGGGCCGCACCCATCCCGCTCTTGGAAGACCTGCTCGGCACCTGGCCGGAACTGCGTGTCAACATCGATTGCAAGACGGATGCTGCAGTCGACGCACTCGTGGCGGGCCTACGGCGGTGCAATGCCCTCGACCGAGTGTGCGTCGGCGCCTTCAGCGACTCGCGGATTGCCCGCCTGCGCGACACCCTGGGCGAGGCGCTGTGCACCGCGCTCGGCCCACGCGAGACGGCGATGCTGCGCTATGGGCGGCCTCGTCGGGCAGCAGGGAACGCTGCCCAAGTTCCGGTGCGCCAAGGCCCACTCCATGTGACCACGCCAGCGTTCGTGGAACGGGCGCATCAACTCGGCATCGCCGTGCATGTCTGGACCATCGACGAACCGGCCGAGATGCAGCGACTGCTCGAACTTGGTGTCGACGGTGTGATGACCGACAAGCCGTACGTGCTGCGCGAGGTCTTCGAAGCCCGTGGGGTCTGGCACTGAATGGGTGATCTACCCTCGCTGACGATGGCATTCGAACGCGCCGAACCAGCACCCCGCCCGCTGTCGATCACCAATGCACTGCTGACCGACGGTCGCACCGTGACGGTGCGCCTCGCAGACGGGCTTGTGCAGGCCGTCGACACCGCAGCACAGCCTGGTGACGAGGTGCTCGATGCCGGTGGACGGCTGCTGCTGCCGGCCATGGCCGAAGCCCACGCCCACCTCGACAAGGCGTTCCTCGCCGAGACCGTCCCGAACCCCACCGGCGACCTGATGGGAGCGATCCTCGCCATCGACGCGGCTCGCGACCGGATCACGCTCGCCGACACCGAGGCGCGAGCAGAACGGGCCGCGCGGTTGATCGCCGCCAACGGAGCGACGGCGATCCGCACGCACGCCGACCTGATCACCACCAACGGGTTCACATCGTTGACAGCGTTGCTGGCTGTACGCGACCGGCTGCGCGACCTGGTGCACATCGAGGTGATCGCGTTATCGGGTTGGCCGTCGATCGGACCCGCCGGGGCCGAGCAACAAGCACTGCTACGCGAGGCGGTCGCAATGGGGGTCGACGGTATCGGCGGGTGTCCGCACCTGGAGGACGATCCGGCGCAGGCCAACGACCTGTTCCTCACGATCGCCGCCGAGTCCGGCCTCCCGGTCGACCTGCACACCGACGAGACGTTGGTACCCGAGCGGTTCGCGCTCGAAGACCTCGCCGACCGGGTGCTTGCCACCGGGTTCCCACACCGAGTGGCCGCCAGTCACTGCGTCAGCCTGGGCATGCAGCCTGAGGCTGTGCAACGGCGCGTTGCCGAAAAGGTCGCCGCTGCCGGGATCAGCGTCATCGCCCTGCCCAGCAGCAACCTGTTCCTCCAAGGTCGCGATCGCCAGCACGCCATGCCGCGAGCGCTCACGGCAATCCGCGCGTTGCGCGACGCCGGCGTGAACGTGGCGGCGGGTGCGGACAATCTGCAAGACCCGTTCAACCCGGTCGGACGCGGCGACTGCTTGGAGACCGCCGCGCTGATGGTGATGGCCGGTCATCAGCT
>CAIXHI010000089.1 GCA_903919215.1 uncultured Acidimicrobiaceae bacterium | reverse complement strand
TCATCGGCAACCAGTGGCCCGATCCAGCGGGCCTCGGAATCATTGCGCCGCTGGGCACACCCACCTGGTTGACCTGCGCAGCACTGCTGCTGGCCTATGTGGGCGGCAGCCTCGGTTTCGCCGGAGCACGCGACGCACTGCAGCAAGTACCACGACGCTGGGTGTGCACCGCAGCCATCGCGTTCACGATCGTCGGCTCGATCCTCGCGGCCCACCAGACCGAGGCGGCACTCGTCGTGTCGCTGATCGCCGCGCTCGCACTTGGTCATGTCGCCGCGGGTCACGCCCAGCGCAGCGAGCGGTCCTTCCCACGCCTTTCCGACACGCTGCTGCCAGCCCTCACCGGCGTCGCCGCTGGACTACTCGCCCTTTCGTCGGGGTCGTTGTCGGTCATCGCCCGACACTCCCCCGACCGAATCGTGCAACAGGGTCAGGTACTTCGGGTGCTGGGGCCAGTGGTTCCCTTGGCACTGTGGATCATCGTCCTGGCCGGAGGCGTCGGACTGCTGTGCGCCGTCATCGCACAGGCCATCATCAGCCTCGCCCGGCGGCGGCCGCTGACATCCGTCACCGCGTTCGTACCGGCGGCCATCGGCATCGTCGCCGGAGCAACACTTCTGCGCATCGTGATGTTGATGACCTACAACGACTTCCGCCGTGATGGCGGCGACCCGATCTTCTACCACGTCACCGGCAACTTGCTCGCCCAAGGCCACGGCTTCTGGGATCAGGTGACCTGGGTTCAGGACGGCCGGTCACTCGCCAGCGCGATGCATGGGCCCGTGTTCCCGATGGCGCTGGCGTTCTTCTCACGACTCGGCGGTACGGGCTACTTCGACCACCAGATGGCCAGCATCTTGCTCGGCGTCACCCAGGTGGCGGCCGTCATTGCCCTCACCCGCCTGATCGCCGGACGTCGCGCCGCGCTCGTCGCCGGACTTCTCGCTGCCGCCTATCCGAACATCTGGATCACCGACGGCACGATGTTCGTCGAGGGTCTGATGGCGTTCTTCACCACCATGGCCACGTGGTACGCCTACCGCTGGCACCACGACCACCGCCGGCGAGCGATCGTCATGCTCGGACTCTGCATCGGCCTGGCCGCCCTCACCCGCGGCGAGGCGATCCTGCTCGTCGTCCTACTGCTGGCACCATTGGTCCTGCGCGCCAAAGACCTGGCGCGCAGCGAACGCTGGCGGCAACTCCTGATCGGTGCGGCAGTGTTCAGTGCCGTACTCATGCCGTGGATGATCTACAACTCCACCCGTTTCGAGGTCTTCGTCCCGCTGTCCACCAACAGCAACGAGGTGCTCTTCTACGCCAACTGTCCAGACTCCTATGTGGGTCCGTCCATCGGCTTCTGGTCGTTCTCCTGTCAGACGCGATACCGCGACGAGTTCGGCGATCCGCCCGGAGACCTCGCACAGCGGTCGGTGTTCTGGCGCAGCCTTGCCATCACGTACGCACGCGAACACGCCTCGCGCATACCCAAGGTGGTCCTCGCTCGAGTGGGACGACAGTGGGAACTGTTCCGACCTTGGCAGACGATCGATTTCGCGTTCGTCGAGAACCGCCCAAAGGGTGGCGTCGCCGCAGGTCAGGACATGTACTACGTGATGATGCTGCTGGCGATCCCGGGCACGTTGTCACTCCGCCGCCGACGTATGCCGTCGTGGCCGTTGTGGACGCATGCGATCGCGGTCACCTTGACCGCGGCGTATGCCTACGGCACGTTGCGCTTTCGCGCACCGTTCGAACCGATCCTGTGTGTGCTGGCCGCGATCGGGGCGGTGTACCTGTTCGACCTCGCCCGCGGCCGATGGGTCAGGCGCGGCGTCGAGCGAGCAGCGACCACAGGCGACGAAGGCGATCTCGTACTCCCCACGCAGTGACGAGCAACATCGACTCGACCACGATGCGACCGCTCATCTTCGACTTGCCGTACTGGCGGTCGACGAACACGATCGGAACCTCGGCAACGGTGAGCTCCGCACGTGCAGCACGACGCATCAACTCCGTCAAGAACGCATAGCCGTCGGCACGTGTGGACGACGGGTCGATCACCTCAAGCGCCGTCGCCCGGTACGCGCGGTACGCAGACGTGCAGTCGTGCACCTGCAGCCCGACCACGAACGCCGTATAGCGGTTCCCCCACGCCGACAGCAGGCGACGATGCAGCGGCCAGTTGGCGGTGCCACCACCGGGTACGTAACGCGATCCGATAGCGATGTCGGCTCCGCCGCTCACCGCGCCGACCAACGCCGGGAGCACCGACGGATCATGGGAGCGATCGACGTCCATCGACACGATCATCTCGTAGCCAGCTGCTCGCGCGACCTCGAAGCCGTGCCGATACGCGCTGCCGAGCCCGTCCTTGGCGGCGCGGTGCACGACCGTCATCTCGCCAATCTCGCCAGTCAGCCGCTCGGCCTCGACACCGGTGCCGTCCGGACTGTTGTCGTCGACGATGAAGATGTGCGCGTTCGGCAGCTGCTCACGAACATTGCGCAGGAACCACTCGACGTTCTCTCGTTCGTTGTACGTGGGAGAAACGACTGCGGTGCGCACGATGTTCCAGGCTACCCGCGAGGTGTACGGCACAGGACTTCCCTCGCCAAGGCGCGCAGCATGTCATCGGCCACGCGATCCCAGGTGAGGGTGGTGGCACGAACGCGTGCCGTGTGGCCGAGTACCGCCCGCCGCTCCTCGTCCAGCAGCACGTCGGCGATCATGTCACCCATCTGCTCCACCGGCACCAGGACACCAGTTTCACCGTGAACCACACTGCTGCGGTGCCCGCGGATGTCGCTGGCCACTGCCGGTGTCGCGCACGCGGCTGCTTCGGTCAGCGTGAGGCCCCAGCCTTCGGCGAGCGAAGCGCTGGTGACCAGCCACGCCGACCGATACAGATCGACGAGATGCTCGTGTTCGATACGGCCGAGAAACCGCACCCACTCCTGCGCACCGAGATCAGCGACCTGCTGACGCAGTGCAGCCTCCATCGGGCCTGTGCCGACGATGTGCAACTGCAGCCCGGCAACCCGCGTGCGAGCGGTAGCCGCTGCCGCAATCAGTTCGTCGAAGCGTTTGACCGGCGCCAGGCGACCGACCGACACGATCAATGGGTACGGCGCGCGAGTTCCACCGGGATGGAAGCTCGGGTCGACCCCGTTCGGTATGGCCTGCACCCGATCCGGTTGGAAACCCAACTCCAGCAACTCTTCGCGTGTCGCATCACTAGGGGTCAGCACCATCGTCCGGCGGTAGAACTTCGGAGCGACCCTCGACTCGAGTACGCGCCCTAGCGACGCTGCCGGCTTCGGCAGGATCTGATCCCACATCGGGCCGTGTACATGGTGCAGGAACGTGAGCCGCGGACGACCTCCCCAGATCGGTGAGAACCACGGCACACCGTTCCACACCTCGACGAGCGCGTCGTATCCACCTTCGCGACGCAGGATCTCGGACACGATCGTGCGCGGGAACACCGACATACGGCCACCTCGGCTGACAACGCGATATCCGTTGCGTTCGTGCACGACACTCTCGCCGCCCAACCCGGAGGTGCGGTGAGTGATCTCGAACCCGAGGTCTGCCCACCGGCGGCTGAACTCATCGGCATGCAGTTCGCTGCCGCCCGCATCAGCATCGGCGAGATCGCGCCAGGCGAGCACATGAATCCGTCGAATCCCCGAACGATGGAGCTCCTCAGCCACTTCAGCGACAGACGGCGAGACGGTTGCAGACACGACGGGTCAGTGTACGCAGCTGAGGGCAGGTCATCACTAGTGTGATCAACCGTGTCCAACGAGCCCAGCAACGAGCCCAGCAACGAGCCGGAGGTCGGCCTCCCAGAGGTCTCGCCGACCGGGTGTTTCGTGCATGGCGCACCTTGGTTCCGGCGACCCACACGACCCGCTGTCGCCGCGTGGGCGGTGATCGCCGTCGCCTTCGCTGTTCCGCTACGGGGGCTGTTCAGCGTCGGCGGCAGCATGGACGAAGCGCTGATGCTCGTGTTCCCGGGCCGGCTGTTGAAGGGCGATCTCCCGAACCAGGATTTCCTGCACCTGTACGGGCCGGGCTCGTTGCACGTACTCGCCGGGTGGTACCGACTGTTCGGCGCATCGCTGTTCGCCGAGCGGGCGTTCGGCGTGCTGCAACACCTGTTCACCGTCACCGCGATCTTCACCCTCGTGCGCCCCTTCGGCCGCCGCATCGCCACCTCTTCGACGCTCATCGCCATCCTGCTCGTACTGCTCCCTACCGGCCCGGCGGCGCTCGCCTGGCCCGGCGCTGTGGCCCTCGGCCTGTGGAGCCTGGTGTTCGGCTTGCGGGCACTGCACGTCGCAGGCGCCTCACGAACCCGTCACCTCCTCGCTGCCGGACTCCTCGTCGGCCTGGCGCTCTCCTACCGCCCCGATCTGGTACTTGCACTCGCCCTGGCGTGGGGTTTCCTGTGGTCTCGCCATCGTTGGTCGTGGAAGCCGCTCGCTGCCGCTGCTGTCGGGCTGACCCCCATGTGGGTGCACCTGGCGCAGGTGGGCGTTCCCACCGCATGGCGCGGCATGGTCAGCGACCCGCTGTTCGAACTCCGACCGGGACGCAACCTGCCACGACCGCCGTCGTGGCACTTCATCGACGGCGCGCTGCAGGCGCTCAACGAGCGGCCGTTCCCCACGCCGTGGTGGCGGCTGCCGGCATTGGCCGCATCCCATCAGCTGTTCATCTGGTTCTTCGTCGTGCTCATCGTCAACATCGGCACGGTGATCGTGTGTGCCCTGTGGCTGCGTCGCGATGGCGCCACCCCCCGAGGGGTGGGGTTACTGACTGCCAGCCTGTTCGGTCTCGGGCTCACGGGGCAGGCGCTGCAACGCCCAGACAGCACGCACCTTGCATGGGGGTGGGTCGTCAGCGCAGCGCTGATCCCGGTGCTCGTGGCCGAATGGTTGCGTCGCCGGTCCGCTCGCGGCCGTCTCGGCCCCGCCGTCGCTGCCCGCCGGTGGCTCACAGTGTCGGCACCTGCTGCCGCGGTGGTGGCGCTGATGCTCGTCGTCTGCCCGTTCTGGACGTTCCGCCCGTATCTGGCGATGAGCCGTGTATCGGCCGGCAACTTGCCCATGGGCGTGGAGGTCAGCCGCGGCGATCGGCACTTCTACCTCAACGGTCTCGACCAGCAGGCTGCCGCTCAAGCAGCGATCGACCAACTCGTCGCGTCGTCGCTTCCCGGGCAACGGCTGTTCGTCGGCCCGGCCGACTTGCGGCGCACGGTCTACGACGACCCGTTCTTCTACTACCTGTTCCCCGAGCTCACCCCGGCGACCTACTTCATCGAACTCGACCCCGGGATCGCCAACCTGGCCGGCTCCCGGTTGGCGAGCGATGTCGACTCGGCCGACTGGCTGGTGCTCACCAACTTCTGGACCGGCTGGTACGAGCCGAACACCTCAGCTGACTACGGCTCCAATGTGCCCAACACCGTCGTCGCCGACCATTTCTGTCTCGTCGGCAACTATGAGAACGCGCTCGTGTTGCTGTACCAGCGCTGCGCCGAGGGTGACGGTGTCGAGCCGTGGACGCTCGGGATGGGTCCCGAGCGCCTGCGCATCCTGGAAGAGCAGCGGGCCCGGCGATCAGCCGAGGGGTAGACGCCGCCACACCGGGCCGGGTACGTGCCGCAGTACGGAGAACACGACCTGCAGGATGGGTGGCGCCCACACGGTGCGGCGCGTGCCGCGCAGTGCCTTCACTGTCACCTCGGCCACCTTCTCGGGTGTGCTCGCGAACGGCGCCGCCTTCATCCCGTGGGTCATCGCAGTGTGCACGAACCCGGGCCGCACGACCAGCATGCGCACACCCTGGCCGACGAGCCAGTCGCCGTAGCCCTGGCAGAACCCGTCGAGACCCGCCTTGGTGGCACCGTAGACGGGGTTGGCGGCCCGCACACGCTCGCCGGCCACACTGCTGAGCACCACCAGCGCACCATGGCCCTGTGCTCGCAGGCGGTTACCAGTGGCGACGATGGAACTCACTGCGCCGGTGAAGTTCACGTGCATGAGTTCGGCTGCGGCGGCGACATCCACGCGGGTGACCTCGGCGTCGCCGAGCACACCGAACGCAACCACGACCAGATCGAGGTCGCCGTGACGTTCAGCGATGGAGTCGATGACGCCCTGATGCGACGCCG
>CAIXHI010000088.1 GCA_903919215.1 uncultured Acidimicrobiaceae bacterium | reverse complement strand
CGGCGTCGCCACCCATCTTGACCAGCTCGTCGCGCACACCCTTCACCGGGCTGAGGTACTGCACGTAGTTGGTGATCTGCGCCGCCTGCACCGGGTCGTACACGTAGTTCATCCACTTCGCGACAGCGACACCGTTGGGGGCGCCCTTGGGGATGACCATCGTGTCGTACCAGCTCATCGCACCCTCTTCGGGGAGCACGAACTTGATGTCGGGACGGGTGTAGTTCAGCTGCACGATGTCGCCCGACCACGCCACACAGGCCACGAAGTCGCCACTCTCCAGGCTGCCGAGGTACTCGTTACCCGTGAAGGCCCGGAACTGCCCCTTCTTGGTCGCTTCCTCGATGGTGTCGAGCGCCTCGTTGATCGCATCCTCGTCGAGCACCGACGGGTCGTGACCGAGGCCCATCATGAACAGCCCGATGGTGTCGCGCATCTCGGTGAGACAAGCGACCTTGCCCTTGAACTCGGGGTCGAGCAGATCCATGATGCTCTTGATCTCGCGGCCGGTGAGCGCCGGGTTGTAGGCGACGCCGGTGAGGCCAGCCTGCCAGGGCAGGCTGTAGGTGGCGCCGAAGTTCCAGCTCTCAGTGAGGAAGCGGTCCTCCAGGTTCACCCGGTTCGGGATCAGCTCGAGCGGCAGTGGCTCGAGCCAGCCCAACTTCTTCAGCCGCGCAGCCATCCAATACGTCGGGCAGACGATGTCGTAGTCCATCGTCTTGCCCGTGCCCAGGTACGGCTCGAAGTACTTGGCATAGACCTCGTTGTTGTCGTTGAAGTCCTCGCTGTACGCGGCGGTGACCCCCTCTTCGGACTTGAAGCGATCGACCGTGCCGGTGGCACCGTCCTCGGACGGGTCGATGTACGCCTGCCAGTTGAGGATGCGCACCGTGTCGGCACCCGACCCCAGCGTGCCGCCACCCAAGCTGCCGCCGTCGCCGCCGTCGGAAGTGGAACCGCTGTCGCCACCGCCGGTGAGCGCCAACACTCCGCCGACGACTACCGCTGCACCCACCAGGCCGCCGCCTACAAGCAGTGCCCGCCGGCCGAGTCCGTTGCCGCCATCGCCGTCGTCCTTTGGCTTGCCCATGCCCATTTCCACACCGTCGAGCGAGGCCTGCACCTCGTCGACGTCGGTGGTGGTGGCGCCCACGACTTGCGAGCGGCCCCGCAGCAGGTAGCCGGCTTCGTGGCTCCAGCGCAGGGTGATCGGCGAGCCGGGGGTGATGTCCGGCAGATCGTCGTCGTCCTCGACGGTGGCGATCAGTTCGTAGCCCTCGGACGACTGCACGACGAGACGCACCGTGGAACCCTGGAAGATGCCGTGGGTGACGACACCATCGATGCTGTGCTCGTCGGTGTCACCGCCGCCGGCCACGGCATGCATCCGCTCAGGGCGGATCATCACCGTCACCGGATCGCCCGCGCGGATCTCACCCGAGGACTGCACGGCGAGCCGACGACCAGACTCGAGCACTGCGATCGGCCGCTCCGACGATGTGTCGAGAACACCGGGCATCATGTTCGCCGAGCCGATGAAGCCAGCAACGAAGATGCTGGCCGGGGTGTGATAGATCTCCTCAGGCGTGCCGATCTGCTCGACACGCCCACGGCTCATGACTGCGATGCGATCGCTCATCGTGAGCGCTTCACCCTGGTCGTGGGTGACGAAGATGAAGGTGATGCCCACCTCGCGCTGGATGCGCTTGAGTTCGATCTGCATTGCCTCACGCAGCTTGAGATCGAGCGCCGCGAGCGGCTCGTCGAGCAACAATGCGCTGGGCATGTTGACGAGCGCACGGGCGAGCGCAACACGCTGCTGCTGGCCGCCCGACAACTGGTTCGGTCGGCGATTGCCGAACTCGGAGAGGCGAACGATGTCGAGCATCTCCTTGGACCGGCGGGTCGCCTCCGCCGAGGCGACACCCTTGGAGCGCAGGCCGAACGCCACGTTCTCGAGCACACTCATGTGTGGGAACAGTGCGTAGGCCTGGAACACCGTGTTGACGTTGCGCTTGTAGGGCGGCACGCCAGAGACGTCGGCGCCTTCGAGCATGATGCGCCCGCCGCTTGGCTGCTCGAAGCCCGCGATCATCTTCAGGATCGTGGTCTTGCCACATCCTGATGGTCCGAGCAGCGAGAAGAACTCACCGCGACGGATCGAAAAGTCGGCACCTTCCACGGCAACGAAGTCGCCGAACTCCTTGCGGACGGTGTCCAGCGTGATGACGAAGTCGGACGCTCCCTGCGCGGGCTCTGCACTCACCGTGTCTCCCCTATGGTCGTCCCGGCCAGCCGCGGTCGGGCACACAGAACTATAGACATATCGCAGTCACCGACTCGGCCGCAACGAAGCTTCGGCCAACCGATCACGGCAGTTTGAACAGTGTGCGCGACGGATTCCCTTGCGAAGTCGACTCGTGGACGGCATGATCCGTTCCGATGGATCGCAGCGGAACACATATCGATGACACAGATCGGGCGATCATCGAGGTCTTACAGCGAGACGGGCGAGTGCCGTACACCCGACTCGGGGCCGCTGTGGGCCTCTCCGAGGCAGCGGTGCGTCAACGTGTCCAACGCCTCACCGACTCCGGCGTGATGCAGGTCGTCGCCGTCACCAACCCGCTTGCTCACGGCTTCCGTCGCATGGCGATGATCGGTGTGCGCACGGAAGGCCCCACCGACGACATCGCCAAAGCGCTGCAGGCCATGCCCGACATCGACTACCTGGTGGTCACCGCCGGGACGTACGACCTGATGGCCGAAGTGGTGGTTCCCGACGACGGCGCCTTGCTCGACCTCACCAACCGAATTCGTGCCGTCCCCGGGGTGCGCAACACCGAGACGTTCATCTACCTCGACCTGGTGAAGCAGACCTTCACCTGGGGCGCCCACTAACTGTTGAGATTGGCCATCACGTGCTTGATGCGCGTGTAGTCGTCGAGCGCGTAGGCCGACAGGTCCTTGCCGTAGCCCGACTTCTTGTAGCCACCGTGGGGCATCTCGGCGACGAGCGGGATGTGAGTGTTGATCCACACGCAGCCGAAGTCGAGCCGCTTCGACATCCGCATGGCACGCCCGAAGTCCTTGGTCCACACACTGCTGGCCAAGCCGTACTCGACCCCGTTGGCCCAGCGCACGGCCTGATCCTCATCGGTGAACTTCTGCACGGTGATGACCGGACCGAAGATCTCGTTCTGAATCATCTCGTCGTCCTGGCGCAGGTCGGCGATGACCGTCGGCTGGAAGAAGAAGCCGTCGCCGCCGACGGGACTGCCACCGGCCACGACGTTGGCGTGTGATGGAGCGCGACTGACCAGACCACTCACGTGAGCGAGCTGGGTCGGGTTGTTGACCGGCCCGAACAGCACATCCTCGTCATCGGGCTGGCCGGTCTTGAGACCCTTGGCCTGCTCGGCCAGCGCAGCCACGAAGTCGTCGTACGCGCCGGGAGCGACGAGCACGCGGGTCGCGGCGGTGCAGTCTTGGCCGGCGTTGAAGTAGCCGGCGATGGCGATGCCCTCGGCGGCCGCTGCAATGTCGGCATCGTCGAACACCACCACAGGCGCCTTGCCCCCGAGCTCGAGGTGCACACGCTTCAGGCTGTGTGAAGCGGCCTCCGCCACCTGCATACCGGCGCGCACCGAGCCGGTGATGCTGACCATCGCCGGCGTGTTGTGTAGCACCATGCTGCGACCCGTGTCGCGGTCGCCACAGATCACGTTGAGTACACCGGCGGGCAGGAACTCGGCAGCGATCTCGGCGAGCAGCCCGGTGGTGGCGGGCGTCGTGTCGCTGGGCTTGAGCACGACGGTGTTCCCCGCCGCCAGCGCCGGGGCGAACTTCCATACCGCCATCATCATCGGGTAGTTCCACGGGGCCACCTGGGCGCACACGCCGATGCTCTCGCGGCGGATCATGCTGGTCATGCCACGCATGTACTCACCGGCACTCTTGCCCTCCAGGTGACGGGCGGCCGTGGCGAAGAAGCGGAGCTGATCGACCATCGGCGGGATCTCTTCGCTGCGGGTGAGATGAGCGGGCTTGCCGCAGTTCTCGACCTCCAGCGCGATGAGTTCTTCAGCGCGCGCCTCGACCGCGTCGGCGATACGAAACAACGCCAGCGAGCGCTCGCTGGGCGTCGTTTCGCGCCAGTCCTCGTAGGCAGTGGCCGCCGCGGACATCGCCGCGTCGACATCGACTTGCGCCGACAGCGGGGCAGTCGCGTACACCTGCCCAGTGACGGGGTTGACCACGTTCGTGGTGCGACCATCTGCCGCCGCCACATGCTGACCGTTGACGAAGTTCGTGAAGCTCTTCATGCCCGCGATGGTAGTCACGCCGCCGTCCGCGGTTTCACGGCGCGGGGTCAGACCGGGATGGGGCGCAACACGAACTTGGACTCCGTGCGCGCCACCCCCGCGTCGGCTTTCAGCCAGCGGATGAAGGAGTCGAGCCCCTCGGCGCCTTCACAATCAACGATGATCGTGTAGTCGGCCGGGCCGGTGACGTACATCGCCAACGCCACCTCCTCGCGCTCGGCCAGGCGCGCCTCGAACGCGGCCGGGTCGGCACCTGGGGGCAGACCCACATCCACCACTGCCCGCACGTTGCGCCCCAGCGCGGCTGGGTCGATGCGTGCCGCGTACCCCTGGATCACGCCAGCGGCTTCCATCCGTCGGACACGATCGGCCACCGACGAGGGGGCCAGGTGCACCCGATCGGCGAGTTCCCGCCAACTGATCCGACCCTCTGCGCGCAGGTGACCAACGATTCGTCGGTCAATAGTGTCAAGTACCAATGATTCACCGGTCATCTGCACACTCTGCCACCGAATCTGCCGTTGATCAACGGGCCCTGAGGGCACATGATCCAACCATGCTGAATCCAACCATGCTGAAGACGGTCGGTGTCCCCAAGGAAATCAAGGTCCAGGAATACCGCGTGGCGATGACGCCCGACGGAGTGCGCGAGTTCGAGCGTCACGGCATCGACGTCTTCGTGGAGGCTGGCGCTGGTGAAGGTGCCAGCTTCAGCGACGACGACTACCGCTCCGCCGGCGCCACCATCGTGCCCACCGCTGCGGACGCGTGGGCACAGCAGATGGTGGTGAAGGTGAAGGAACCCAAGGCCGAGGAGTTCGGCTTCCTGCGCCCTGATCTGACGCTGTTCACCTACCTGCACCTCGCCGCCTATCCGGCAGTGGCCAAGGCACTCGTCGACGCGGGCACCACCTCGATCGCCTACGAGACAGTGCAGTTGCCCGGCGGCGCACTCCCCTTGCTGGCGCCGATGAGCGAGGTCGCTGGTCGCCTAGCACCGCAAATGGGTGCCCACTATCTCGAGCGCCACAACGGTGGCCGCGGCGTGTTGATGGGCGGCGCTCCTGGTGTACAACCGGCCAAGGTCGTGGTGCTCGGCGCTGGCAACGTTGGCTGGAACTCGGCATGGATCGCTGCTGGCATGGAGGCCGAGGTGGTGCTGTTCGATAAGAACCTCGACCGCCTGCGGTGGGTCGACCAGATCAACAAGGGTCGCATCGTCACCCTCGCCTCCAATCGCGGCGCGCTCGAGCGCAACCTCGCCGATGCCGATCTGGTGATCGGCGCCGTCCTGGTGGCTGGCGGTCGGGCCCCCGTGGTGGTGAGCGAGGACATGGTGCGATCGATGAAGCAGGGCGCCGTGATCGTCGATGTCGCCGTCGATCAAGGTGGCTGCATTGAGACAATCCACGAGACCACCCATGCCGAGCCCGTGTACGAACTGCACGGCGTGCTGCACTACGCGGTCGGCAACATGCCCGGTGCCGTGCCACACACCAGCACCTACGCACTCACCAATGCCACGCTCCCCTACCAACTGGAGTTGGCCCAACACGGTGTTGCCGGCGCCTGTGCCCGGGACGCTGCGTTGGCACTGGGCCTGAACACGCACCGCGGCCACGTCACCAACGTGCCCGTCGCCGAGTTCCTCGGCGTCGATGCCGTCGACCCGCTCACCGCCCTCCACTCCTGACGGTGCGAGTGCCACGGCCCCGGCCCGAGTGCCACGTGCGCACCCGAGTGGG
>CAIXHI010000087.1 GCA_903919215.1 uncultured Acidimicrobiaceae bacterium | reverse complement strand
TGCCAGCGGTGAAGGAGCCATCGCGTGGCACCACCACTGTCTCGATACCCGGCACCGGAACCGTGCCCGGGAGGTCGGCGTGTTCCGGTCGCACGAAACACACACGGGCGCCGGGATCGCGCAGCGCATGTTCCAGGAACGAACCGCGCAGGTCGGGGTTGACCGGCACCTCCCACGCCCCGATGGACGCTGCAGCCATCCACACTGCGGCGGCATCGATCGACGTCGGCAGCATCGAAATCAGCCGATCTCCGGGGACGGCGCCCATCTCACGGAGCACCGTGCACCAGCGGCGGATCTCGAGCAGGAACTCGCCGTAGGTCGTCGACCGCCCCGTCACCTCCTGGAGGAACGGACGGTCGGGCTCGCGCTCGGCCCACCATGCAAGCCGGGCCGGCAGCACCATCGCCGGGTCGAGTCCGATACCAGCGGGGTCGTCATCTCTCAGGCCGATCACGCGGCGAGTGTAGGTTGCTGAGGTGAGTCCGTCAGCCTCGATCGTCGGTGGCGGGCCAGCGGGCCTCATCGCCGCTGAGGTGCTGGCGACTGCCGGATGGTCCGTGACTGTCTATGAGCACATGCCCTCGGTGGGCCGCAAACTGCTCCTTGCCGGCCGCAGCGGACTGAACCTCACGCACGCCGAACCCCTCTCGGATCTGCTCGCCCGGTATGGCGATGCCGAGGTGGTGCAAGCGGCCGTGCGCGAATTCGACCCCACGGCACTGCGCACATGGAGCGCCGGGCTGGGCGAGACCACCTTCATCGGATCGAGTGACCGCGTGTTCCCGCACTCGACACGAGCGACACCGCTGCTGCGCGCATGGCTGGCACGACTCGATGCGCTCGGGGTCCGCATCGCGGTTCGGCACCGTTGGATCGGCTGGGGCGCCGAACCGACCACACTGCGCTTTCGACGAGCGGACGGCAGCGAGGTGGAGACGACCTGCGATGCGACGGTGTTCGCGCTCGGTGGGGCGAGTTGGCCGCGGGTGGGTTCGGACGGAGGTTGGGTGGCGAGCTTCCGAGCCGCAGGCGTCGTTGTGCACGAACTCCGGCCGGCGAACTGCGGTGCGCTCATCGAATGGACGCCCGAGTTTGCCGAGCGCTGCGCGGGTCAACCACTGAAGAACGTCGCCCTCGGCGTCGCCGGCACGTGGGTGCGCGGCGATATCACCATCACCACCAGCGGCCTGGAGTCCGGCCCGGTGTATCCACAGACGGCCGCCATTCGCACCAGTGTCGAGCGCACGGGCGCCTGCACAATCGTGGTCGACCTGCAACCCGATCTCGATCAATCGGCGATCCATCAGCGTCTGGCGCGTCGCCGCCCGAAGGAGTCGCTGTCCACCTGGCTACGACGAGCACTCAGCCTCACGCCAGCCGCCATCGGAGTGCTGCGCGAGGCAACCGGCAACGACGTGCCGTCCGACCCCGAGTCGCTGGCCCGCCTGGTGAAGGCCGTCCCACTGCTGGTGCGCGGCGTCTCGCCGATCGCGCGGGCAATCTCGTCGGCAGGCGGTATCGCGCTCACGGAGGTCGACGAGCACTTGATGCTGCGACGTCTCCCCGGGGTGTTCGCCGCCGGGGAAATGCTGGACTGGGAGGCACCCACCGGCGGTTATCTGCTGCAGGCGTCGTTCAGCACCGGCGTCGCTGCGGCGCACGGGGCGCTCGCCCGTCAGGCCTTGGGTGGCGACGCCAGATAGACCTTCTGCGTCATCTCCTGCAGATGGCTGTAGATCTCGCGCAGAGCGTCGCGATCGGTTCGTTCTGCGCGGTGCTGCGCGCCGACCAACACCGCCACCGCCAGGCGACCCAGCAACGATGCAACATCGGCGGGTACACCGACCTCCTGATACGCGGCCGCGACCATCCGCTCACGGGCAGCATCGACCTTCTCGCGGA
>CAIXHI010000086.1 GCA_903919215.1 uncultured Acidimicrobiaceae bacterium | reverse complement strand
CGGTCTGTGTCTGCTCGGTGTGGACGGCGTGGCGGCGCGCATCGTTTCCGCCTCACCGTTCACCAGCGGTCCCAAGATCACACTCGACCGCGACAAGGTGTCGGTCGGCGATTCGGTGCGCGTCACGATCACCGGCTTCGACACGAGCTATGTGGTGATCTCGGTGTGCGGCAATGAGGCCCGTCGTGGCTCGGCCGACTGCAACATGGTGCAGAGCGACGGTCGCCCGTTGAGCCAGGACGGAACGCCCACGATCGGTGTCATGCCTATCTCCACGCCACCAGCGCCGTGCCCGTGCGTGATCCGTGTCGCGAGCCGGATGAACGATCAGGTGGCGATTTCGGCAATCACCATCGTCGGCCATCCGGTGGCCGAGGTCGTGGATGCGGTCGACGCACCGCCCGGGGTCTCAGTGTCCATCCGCGCAGTCGCCGCGCCCAACGGCGTCACTGGTTGGCTGAAGTCCAGCCTCGGCGGGGGTGCCGCGTACGACGTCACCATCGCGGTCAAGAACCAGTCGACGACACCGATCAGCCGTCTGGCTGTGACGGCGTCGGCCGGGCGCGGAGGGAACAGCGATATCGCCGTTCCCGACTTCGGCGACCCGGGAACGATCCTGCCGGGCCAGACCTGGCAGCAGACCGTGAGAGCCACGGTGTCGGCACCCTCGCTGGGCACCGTGAACTGGAGGGCATCCGTCGCCGGAGCAGGTATGGGTGCACAGGCGACCACCAGCACGCAGAACGTGCCGTGGCTCTTGTTGGCCCTCGTCGCGTTCCTCGTCATCGATCTCGCACTGCTGCTGGTGCGGTTCCGCATCCGCCGTCGCATGCAACTCGGTGAGGGTGCTGCCGCCGACGAGTTCCGACCGGACGACGACCAGATCATCGATGTCGGCAGTCGTGAGGCCAACGACGATCGTCAGCTGGTCGACGCCTAGTCCGGAACACTTCAGGCGTAGCGTTGGCCGCACCATGAGCGAGCCGCAGCACACCGCGCACTACGACCCACTGGTGCATGTCGCCCCACCAGACCGCACCGATGCCGAGGCGGAGGCGCGAGCACGGCTGGGACGCGCGATCCGCGATGTCGGGCACGCAACCGTCGGGCGCCATGCCTCGGTGGACCACCTGCAGGCGAGTGCAGCGACGATCGAACTGCTGGCGGCGCAACTCGACCGAGGAGCGCTCCGCAACCGGCACGAGGACGAGCCGCGCGACGGTGTGTGGGCCACCCCGCCGGTCGAGGGCGAGGCGATGGCCAGCCACGACGAACGCCCGATCTCCGGTCGCAGCAGCCCGTGGGGGCTCGACTTCGAGGTGCATCGCGAAGGCGACGAAGTGGTCGCCGTGGTCACCATGCGTGCCGCGCACGAGGGTGCCCCGGGTCGCAGCCATGGCGGTCTGGTGGCGGCACTGTTCGACGATGTGTTGGGCTTCGTGCTGAACATCCTCTCCGTGCCGGCCTTCACCGGCGAACTCACCGTGCGTTACGAGGCGGGCACACCCGTTGGGGTGCCGCTGGAGTGTCGCTGCCGCCTCGCTCGCCAGGAGGGGCGCAAGCTGTTCATGACCGGCGAACTCACCGACGACGGTCGAGTGCTTGCCCGCACGACCGCCACGTTTATCACCATCGACCCCGAACGATTCCTGGCAGGCACTGCCTGACGACGGCATGTGAGCAGGTCACGTTCCGGCACGATCGACATGTCGTTATCGGACGTCGCTACACAACCGGTCCGGCGCCAATGGGTGTCGCAGCGCTCGTAATAAGGGCTTCTCGCCGACGACAATCGTCGACGCGCGCACCGTTTCTACGGCTTTGCGGCCGATTGAAAATTCTCGTGGACGCGTGGTATCTCGCAGGAAATTAGTATAGGTTTTCGTCATGGCAGCAAAACGGGGTCCAAAATCGGCGATGAGTGATCAGCACAAGGCGGCCCTCGCAGAAGGCCGCACCGAGGGTCGCGTTGTCCGCGAATACCTGGAAGCGATCCGTTCCAGCAAGGGCAAGCCGGGTCGTAAGCGCACACCTGAATCGGTGGCACTTCGGCTGAAGGCAATCGAGTCCGAGATCGCCGGGGCGAGCCCCGTGCGCGAGTTGGAACTGGTGCAGGAGCGTCTCGATCTGCAGCATGAACTCGGCAACATGGAAGCCAAGATCGACCCGAAGACGGTGGAGGCCAAGTTCACCGAAGTCGCCGCGACGTACAGCGCGCGCAAGGGGATTTCGTATGCAGCGTGGCGCGCTGTGGGCGTGGAGCCGACGGTGCTGAAGAAGGCCGGTATCGGCCGAGGTGTCTGATGTGAAGCGTCCCCGGTCGGCTTATGCCGACTCGGGGACGGTTTCCAGGCGCACCCAGACCGAATGCGGTCCGAAGTCAGTGCCGTCGTCCGAGTGCCAACGGGTCAGCCAGCGTTCGCCGGGTTGTATACCCCGAACCCGCTGATCGTCGCTGTGGCGACGATGCGAGTTGCAGATGTCCGAGGCAATCTGGATCGCTGTTGAGTGGGTATAGGCGCGGGGGACCCGCACCCACTCACGATTCGAACGCGCGTGTTCGAAGGTTCGAATCCAGAACGATGTCCGCGATGATCCGCTGGTGGCCTGCCCGGAAGGGGGCTCGGGAGCGGACGACAGTTGCCCAACCATGCAGTGGCAGTGTGTCAGGTTTCTGTGCCAGCGTCAGCATTCTGCTGAGGATCTATTCAGAAATGCTCAGCCTGCGAGCGCAGCGTCGATTGCTGCGGTGACGATCGGGTCGTCAGGCGCAACTGTGGGCGCGAAGCGGGCGACCACTGTCCCGGACTTGTCGATGAGGAACTTTTCGAAGTTCCACAGGACATCAGGGTCTTCGTTCGGTGTCATCCCGAATCCACGAAGGCGATCGCGGAACGCATCGGGTTCGCCTGCCGCCCGCGGAGCCGCAGCGGTGAGCGCCGAATACAGCGGATGCTGATCGTCGCCGACGACACTGATCTTGGAGAACAGCGGGAACTGCACCGAGTAGTTGGTGTTGCAGAACTCGACGATTTCCTCATCTGTGCCGGGTTCCTGCGCGCCGAAGTTGTTGGCCGGAAAGCCCAGCACTGCAAAGCCGTCGGAGCGACGCTGTTCGTACAACCGCTCGAGCGCTTCGTACTGCGGGGTGAGGCCGCACTGCGAGGCCACGTTCACCACTAGCAGCACCGAGCCCTGATAGGCGGCAAGCGATGTCGCTTCGCCGGAGATCGTGGTGATCGGGATGTCCTGGATGGTGCTCATGCGGTGGGCCTCCTGCGGCGCTCGGGTCGGGGCAGTCAACACCGTCGGGAGCGGTTCTCATCCCTTCCGGGCGTCATTTCTGTTCGACGTGTGCTCCGGCGCCGGTTGCCAAGTGCGAGATCGTGCGCGCCAGGTCGGTGTCGTGTGTGGTGATACCGCCGGTCGCGTGCGTCGACAACACCACCAGCACATGGTCGGGATAGCGGAGATCGACGTCGGGGTGGTGATCGATTGCCTCCGCGGCGGCGGCGATCGCCGGCACCAGTGCGGCTGCAGCGATGAACGATCCAGCACGGAAATCGGCATGCAACGCATTGTCGACCAGTCGCCAATCGGCGAGGCCTGGCATGCCAGCGAACTCATCGTCCGTCACCCGGGTGTATCTCATGTGGTCAGTCAACCATGGGTCGGTCCGTCGCTGACCGACCGGAAGGAACTGGTTGCGTTGCGGCGAGTGATGGAGGAGTCTGTGTTCGGAAGATCGGCAGAGCATTCGCGTCGCCGCTCAACCGGACGGGAGGGAATCGCGCGTGCCTCGGATCGACGACCGTTCGCGCCCCGCCGATGGTGGTTTGTTGGCTGCCGCAGAAGAGCACTACCGCTTGCTCGCAGAGAACACATCCGATGTGGTGGCGCGCATCGGGCGCGACCACCGAATCATCTGGATCTCCCCCAACATCACGACCCAGTGGGGCTACACGTCAGAGCAGATCGTGGGAACGGTGCTCGACGACCTGATGCACCCCGACGACATTGCGGCGACGCGTCGGAGTCGTGATTCAGCGTTCGAGTCCGCAGCAGGGCCGGACCGCACGACACATGAGCTGGCCCGGTTGCGGACGGCCTGGGGCGACTACCGGTGGATGTCCGGTGTGGTCCATCTGGCCATCACGGCAGATGGCGAACCAACCTTGATCATCGGGATGCACGATGTTGACGAACTGGTGAGCGCGCGCGAGGTCGCGGAGCGCAACGCGGCGCGTCTGCGCGCAACGCTCGATTCGTTGTTCGACGCGCACGTAATCCTCGAAGCGGTACGTGATGACGCTGGCAACATCGTCGATCTGGTGCACGTCGAGGCCAATGACACGGCATGCCGGTACAACCGGATGACTCGCGAAGAACTGATCGGTGCACGTTTGGGCGAGATCTCGCCACCGGAGGTGGCCGGGGCATTGTTGGCGATGTGCGGCGGCGTGATCGAGAGTGGCGAGCCGCTGGTGTTGGAGGATTTCGCCTTCGCAGACCGCTCGCGGATGATGGAGCCGCGGCGTTTCGATGTGCGTGCGGTCAAAGTGGGCGACGCGGTCAGCCACACGTGGCGCGATGTCACCGAACGCTACGAACGCGATCGGCACCTTGCCCACCTCGCGACTCACGACGTCCTCACCGAACTGGCCAACCGAGCTGCGCTGCTGGATGAACTGAGCCGGGCATTGCCGACGGCCCGCCGCTCGGGTCGCTCGACCGCTCTGCTGATGCTCGACCTCGACCACTTCAAGGTCGTGAACGACACGCTTGGCCACTCCGCCGGTGATGCTCTGCTGCGGGCGGCTGCCGGACGACTACAGCAGGCCGTGCGCGTCGGCGATCTGGTGGCCCGGCTGGGTGGTGACGAGTTCGTGGTGGTCATGCGCGATGTCGTGAGCAGCGACGAGGTGCATCACGCTGCATGGCGCATCGTGGAACAGTTCCGGGTGCCCTTCGAGATCTCCGGACGCGAGTTCTTCGCGACGGCCAGCGTCGGCGTGGCGGTATCGGACAGCCTGAGCAGCACGGACGACCTGATGCGCGAGGCCGACGTCGCGCTCTACCGAGCGAAGGAGCGCGGCCGCGACATGGCCTCGTTGTTCCACAGCGATGTCCTGCGCCCTGGGTCGTCGCCAGTGCCGCTACAGGAATAGGTACGTGCGATCAGAGCCGCCCACCAGCGCGGGCTCATCACCTGCTCCGGTGACATGGTGATGTCGATCCACTGGCGACGGGCGGTGGCGATGCGCTGCGACTCCGGTTTGCCCCAGCACCCCGTGAAAGAATATCATTCTGTCGATGGCGAGTAGGATTCTGAACGATGAGCTGCCCGACGTGGCCAGCCAGATTGCCCGGCGACAGGTCGCCGAACGCGAGGCCGAGGTCGCCGCCGAAGTCCGCCGCCTGATGAAGGGTGCGCAGGCGGTGTTCCGCCGCTGCGGCACCAAGGAGAGCCCGCGGGTGGCCGACATCCTGGCCGAGGTCGGCATGTCGAACGACGCGTTCTACCGCCATTTCAAGAGCAAGGACGAGCTGGTGGGGGCGATCATCGAGGACGGCACCCGGCGTCTCTGCGCGGCCCTCGGCGCACGGATGGCTGCGGCCGACTCGCCGCAGGAGCAGGTGGCACTGTTGGTGCGCAGCATCATCGGCATCGTGGTCGACCCGACGGCGTCCGAGAACCTCCGTGTCCTCACGTGGAACGCGGCACGCACAGCGGACGACAGCACGCGCCGTCTTGTTGCCCGCTCCTCGTTGGCGCAACTGCTCGTGCAGCCAGTGCGCGACCTCGGCAGCACCGATCCGGAACGCGATGCGTTCGCAGTGTGCGACAACGCACTCGGCCGGCTCGAGCACTTCATGTGGCGGCGCGAGTCGCCCACCTCCGACGACATCGAGCATGTCGTGAACTTCTGTCTCCGGGCGATCAGCCCCGCAGCCCCTCACACGAAAGCGCACTGATGAGCAACGACGATCCGATGAACCTGGCTGCGGCCCACGACTGGGGCTACGCGGGAAAGCGCGTGGTGGTCACCGGCGCCGCCAGCGGTATGGGTCGCGCTGCGGCCGAGATCTTGGTGCACCTCGGCGCCACCGTGGTCGGTATCGATCGCCAGGCCATCGAGGTGGAAGGTGTCGCTGAGACGCACACGGTCGACCTCGCTGACGAAGCATCGGTCAGCGCGGTCGCCGCGGCAATCACGGGGGAACTGCACGGTCTGTTCAACTGCGCCGGCATCCCCGGTACGGCCGATCCGCGCACCATCCTGGCGATCAACTTCTGCGGCCTGCGACACCTCACCGAGGCGTTGCTGCCACAGCTGACCCCCGGCTCGGCGATCTGCAACATCGGCAGCACGGCATCGGTGAACTGGATCTACCACGTCGACAGCCTGCTGGAGGTGCTGCACGAGCCGTCGTACGCCGCGGCGCTCGACATGCTGGAGGGCAAGCTTGCCGACCTCGGGTACCCCTACGACGTGTCGAAGGAGGCCGTCAACCTCTACACCGCATGGCGCTCCATCGGCCTCAACGAGGTGGGCGTGCGCATCAACTGCATCAACCCCGGCGGCACGTTCACCCCGGCCAGCCGCGACTTCACCAAGGCAGTGAAGTCGAAGGAGTTCGGCTCGGAGATGCTCGAGCACTGGCCGAAGCTGATGGGCCGCATGGCCAAGCCGCACGAGCAGGCATGGCCGATGGTCTTCCTCAATAGCCCGTTCGCCAGCTTCGTCAACGGCGCCACGTTCTGCGTCGACGCTGGCCTCACCAGTGGCCTGGTGTCGCAACAGCATCATCCGATGATCGCCGCCGGCATGTTCTGGGCGCCCGCACAAAAGGCGAGTTCATGAGCCTGCACCACGACAAGTTGTTCATCGGCGGCGAGTGGGTGGTTCCTGCTGGGAGCGATCGCTTCGACGTCATCTGCCCCAGCACCGAAGAACGCGTCGGCAGCGTGCCGGCGGGCACCGAGGTCGACATCGACCGTGCGGTCGAGGCTGCCCGGCGTACGTTCGATGCAGGTGAGTGGAGCAACCGCACGCCACAGGAGCGCGCCAGCACCCTTGCACGCGTCGGCGAACTGATCACCGAGCGGGCCGACGAGCTCGCCCACCTGATCACCACCGAGATGGGCGCGCCGATCGCATCTGCGCTGGCCGATCAGGTGCAGCAGCCGGTCGGCACCATCGAGTACTACGTCGGCCTGGCCGACACGTACCCGTTCGAAGAGCAGCGCACCGTCGGCCGACCCACCACGGTGGTGTATGAGCCGATTGGCGTGGTGGCTGCAATCGTGCCCTGGAATGCGCCATTGCGCAGCATCATCAACAAGCTGGCCCCCGCCCTCGTTGCCGGGTGCACGGTCGTGGCCAAGCCGGCCCCCAACACCCCGCTCACGGCCATGGTGTTGGGCGACCTGTTGCTGGCCGCCGGTGTGCCCAAGGGTGTCGTCAGCATCATCCCTGGCGGGCGCGAGGTCGGCGAGCACCTGGTGGGCCACCCTGGTGTCGACAAGATCGCGTTCACGGGCAGCACTGTGGCCGGTCGACGGATCATGTCGGTGGCCGGCGCCAACCTCACCCGCGTGTCGCTGGAACTGGGCGGCAAGAGCGCGGCCATCGTGCTTGACGACGCAGACTTCACCGACGCGCTCAAGCGCCTCGTGCCGTTGGCGATCAGCAACACCGGCCAGGCGTGCACCGCACAGACCCGGATGCTGGTGTCGCGCGAGCGGCACGACGAGTTCGTCGAGGCGCTGTGCGCTGCCGTGGCCAAGTGGCCCGCAGGCGACCCGTTCCACGAGCGCACGCGCACCGGCCCACTGGTGTCGCAGGCACAACTCGACCGGGTGATGGGCTACCTGCAGATCGCCAAGGATGAGGGCACCACCGTGGCCATCGGTGGTGGCCGTGCGCCGGGCTTCGACAAGGGGTTCTTCGTCGAGCCCACCGTCCTCACCGGCGTGGAGAACTCGATGCGCATCGCGCAGGAAGAGATCTTCGGCCCGGTCGTGTGTGTCATCCCCTACGACGACGTCGACGACGCGGTGCGCATCGCCAACGACTCGGCCTACGGCCTGTCGGGTTCGGTGTGGACCACCGACGTGGCCCGCGGTGTCGAGGTGGCCAAGCGGATGCGCACCGGCCAGGTGCGGGTGAACGGTGCGGCGCTCGCCACCGATGCGCCGTTCGGCGGGTACAAGCAGAGTGGTATCGGCCGCGAGTACGGGCCCGAGGGGCTCGACTCGTTCCTCGAATCGAAAGCAATCGCCGCTCGTTGAGCGGCACGACACATGGGGGAAGTAATGGGGTACACGGAACACACGACCGCGAACGAGGTGATCGCAGGGGTCGACCTCAGCGGCAAGGTGGCGGTCGTCACCGGTGCATCCGGCGGTATCGGCTTGGAGACAGCGCGTGAGTTCGCTCGAGCTGGAGCCACGGTGGTGCTGGGCGCCCGCGACGCAGCGAAATCTGCCACCGCCGCTGCCGAACTCCGCGCCACCGTGCCCGGTGCGCAGGTGGAGACGGTCGCGCTCGACCTCGCCTCGTTGGCCAGCGTGCGCAAGTTTGCCGCCACCGTCGGTGCCGCGCACCCTCAGATCCATCTGCTGGTCAACAACGCAGGTGTGATGGCCACGCCCTACGAGCGCACTGTCGACGACCACGAGCTGCAGTTCGGTACGAACCACCTCGGCCACTTCCTGCTCACCAACCTGTTGTTGCCGAACTTGCTGGCGGGCGCGCCGGCGCGCGTCGTCAACCTCAGCTCGTCGGCCCACGACATCGCCGGTATCGACTTCGACGACCCGGACTACCGCACCCGCACGTACAACAACTGGGTTGCGTATGGACAGTCGAAGACGGCCAACGTCCTGTTCACGGTGGAACTCGAGCGGCGTTACGCGGCGAGCGGCGTGCACGCGTTCGCCGTGCACCCCGGTGTGGTGGACACCGATCTGTTCCGCTACCTCGGCGAGGCTGACGCGGCACGTGTATCCAAGACCATCGCCAGGGGTGGCATCCTGCACAAGTCGCCGCAACAGGGCGCAGCCACCTCCGTCTACTGCGCGACCGATGCGGCGGTGCTGCAGCATGGCGGCGCGTACTGCGAGGACAGCCGAGTATCGAAAGCTGCCGAGTACGCCACGGATCCCGATATCGCAGTGCGCTTGTGGGCACTCAGCGAGGAACTCGTGGGGCAGCAGTTCCCTGCATGAGCACCGACCTGGCCGCGCTCGTCGATGATCGTCTCTCGGGGCTCCTGCCGCGACGCGACGGCAGCGAGCGCGCCACCACGCTGGGTGCGGGCGGTTACGACATCGAGGCCGGGCGCGCGTACCTCGCCGCCACCGTCGAGGACGGTCTCGCGTTGCCGACCTGGCCGCAGCAGTACGGCGGACGAGACGCACCACGTTCCGAGGCCGCTGAGATCGCCAGCGCGACGAAGCAGTATGTGGTGCCCGACCTGTACCCGTTCCGCGTGGGCACCAACATGGCCGGGCCGGTGCTGCTGGAGCACGGCACCATCGCGCAACGCGACCGGTGGGTGCGCAACATGGCATCGGGCGCCGAGATCTGGTGCCAGATGTTCAGCGAGCCGGATGCGGGTAGCGACCTGGCCAATGTGTCCACCACGGCTGTGCGCGACGGTGATGGCTGGCGGCTGAACGGACAGAAGGTGTGGACTAGCCGCGGCGAGTACGCCGATTGGGGTATCTGCCTTACCCGCACGAACCCCGACGTGCCCAAGCACAACGGCCTGACGATGTTCGCGCTCGATATGCGCTCGCCCGGTGTGCTCATTCGCCCACTGGTGCAGATGAACGGCGACTCTCATTTCAGCGAGGTGTTCCTCGATGATGCGTTCGTGCCCGATGAGCAGCGGATCGGCGAGGCACACGGTGGGTGGGCGATCACGCTCGCGGTGTTGGCACATGAGCGTGCCGGCGCCGATCGCAGCGCACCCACCGTTGGCGGCACGACCGTGCCGTTGTGGCTGTCGAAGATGATCGGGACGCCGGCGCTCGCCGATCCGGTGCTCCGCGACCGGGCGATGCGCCTGTACGCGTTCGACGAGACGATCCGCCTCACGCAGCTGCGCGCCGTGGCCAACCAGCGCGCCGGTCGCAAGCCGGGCCCCGAGGGATCCGGTATGAAGCTGAACGGTGCGCGCTCGTTCAAGGCGAGAGCGGCGTTGCAAGC
This sequence comes from uncultured Acidimicrobiaceae bacterium, assembly GCA_903919215.1. Taxonomy (GTDB): domain Bacteria; phylum Actinomycetota; class Acidimicrobiia; order Acidimicrobiales; family Ilumatobacteraceae; genus UBA668. The sequence continues at coordinate 14,585 of CAIXHI010000086.1, read as the reverse complement.
CACGGCGGGTGGGGCCCACGCGCTGCTCAGCGACTGGGACGGGCACGTCGATCTGCTGACGGCGCCGTCGATGTCCATTCGCGGCGGCACGGACGAAATCCAGCTGAATATCCTGGCCGAGCGCATCCTCGGCCTTCCATCCGACCAGCGCAACGACCGCTCCGTACCGTGGGCCGTCGCTCGACGCGGAATCATGTAGCAACACACAAGGGGAGAACATGTTCGATCTGATCATCAAGGGGGGCGATGTCGTCGACGGCACGGGGGGGCCGCGTCGTCGCGCCGACATCGGAGTGAAGGGCAGTCGCATCGAAGTCATCGGCGACCTGTCGACGGCGGACGCAGTGAAGACCATCGATGCCACCGGCCGCGTGGTCACCCCCGGCTTCGTCGACGTGCACACACACATCGACGCGCAGGCCTTCTGGGACACCACGCTGTCGCCGTCGCCGCTGCACGGCGTCACCACGGTGATCGCCGGCAACTGCGGCTTCTCCATCTCACCCTTGGGCACCAACCCTGAGGACGGTGCGTACCTGATGAACATGCTCAGTCGCGTGGAGGGTATGCCGCTGGAGAGCCTTCAGCAGGGTGTGCCGTGGAACTGGGACACCACCGAGGAGTACCTTGCCGCGCTCGATGGCACGCTGTCGATCAACGCCGGTTTCCAGGTGGGCCACAGCGCGCTGCGGCGTGTCGCGATGGGTCCTGCCGCCACCCAGCGCGAGGCCACTCCCGACGAAGTGGCGCGCATGTGCGGCATGCTGCGCGACGGTCTACGCGCAGGCGCGCTGGGCTTTTCGTCGTCGTGGTCGAACACGCACAACGACACCGAGAGCAACATGGTGCCCAGCCGTTACTCCAGCCGTGAGGAGCTGCTCGCGCTGTGCGCAGTGCTCGCCGACTTCGACGGCACCTCGCTGGAGTTCATCCCCAAGGTCGGTCCTTTCGAGCAGGAAACGCTCGATCTGATGGCCGATATGTCGGTGACGGCGAAAGCGCCGCTCAACTGGAATGTGCTGCAGGCGCACCCCTCGAACAAGGCCGAGCGCGAGCAGAAGTTGTCCGGCAGCGACATCGCCGCGGCGCGCGGTGGCAAGGTCGTCGGCCTCACTGCGCCGATGACGCTGAACTTCCGCCTGTCGTTCATCAGCGGATTCATCCTCGACGCCGTCCCGGGTTGGGAGCAGGCGATGCTGCTGTCGACGGCCGAGAAGCTGGCGTTGTTCGCCGATCTCGCGGAGCGTCGCCGGCTGGGTGAGTCCGCCGCCGGCGAGCATCCGATGCGGCACTTCACCAACTGGCGGCGGATGATCATCCACGACACGTTCGACCCCGCGAACGAGGGATGCGCGGGCCGCACGATCGGCGCGATCGCCGAGGAGCGCGGCCTCAGCCCGTGGGACACGCTGTGCGAGATCGCGCTCGCCGACGAGTTGCGCACTTCGTTCGGCCACCCCACCGTCGAGGACGAACCGCAGGATCTGTGGGAGGCCCGCGTCGAGACGTGGCGCGACCCTCGCGCAGTGGTGGGTGCCTCCGATGCGGGCGCACACCTCGACATGTTCCTCAGCGCCAACTACTCCACCGTGATGTTGAGCGAGGCAGTGGTGAAGCGCGGGATGATGTCGATCGAGGAGGCCATCAATCTGCTCACTGCAGTGCCGGCCGACCTGTACGGCATCGTCGATCGCGGCCGTCTGGTGGAGGGTGCCTACGCCGACCTGGTGGTGCTCGATGAGCACTCGGTGGGCAGCAACGAGATGGTCTACAAGCACGACCTGCCCGGCGGGGCATCGCGGCTGTACGCCGACGCCCATGGCATCGACTCGGTCGTCTGCAACGGCGTCGAGATCGTGCGCGGCACGGAGTTCACCGCTGCTCGCCCCGGCACGCTCCTGCGTTCGGGCCGCGACACCACCGGCAGCCTCTGACCAGCGGCTCCAGAAGGAAACCATGTTTGACGCACTAGTCGCCGCTGACCTGTCGGTCGATGACCCCGACGAGAGCGCACGCCAACTCGTGGACGTACTCGGCTTGCCCGAGTTGAAGCCCTCGTGGACGATCGACGTACCCGGCCAGTTCAAGGTGTACTTCCTTCGTCCCAACCACCGTCGCGTCGGCGCTCCTACCTATCTCGAGGTGATCGGACCTCATCCCGAAGGTGGTTACGACCCGTGGTTCACTCATCTGCACGCGCTGCAGGGCGCTCGGCCGATGAAGACCCACTCGATGAACTTCGCTGTGCCGGAACCGCTCGAGCTGGTCGAGCGGTTCCGGTCGCTGGGTGTCCAATACCGATTGGGCGAAGCCATCCCGGATGAGGAGTCCCCGTATACCCGTCTGTTCGTCGGGCAGTCGCCGAGCGACCCGAACAACTACGACCCGACGTTCGACGCCGGACTGATGATCGAGTTCGTTCCAACGTGGGCGTTGGCGTTACGCGATGAGACCGTGCAGTCGATCATCCCTGAGGGTCTCGCGAGCGGTGCCCCGACTCGCGTCGCCAGCCGGGCCGTCATCGTCGGCGATCTGGACGCAACGGTCGCAACCCTCGAGCGCTACCTCGACCTGGCTCCCAGCAGGTACATCGACTCCCCGATCGAGAACATCCGCGTCGCGGTCTACGAAGGCTCCATCGCCTCCGCCGCCCGGCTCGAGATCATGTCGCCGGTTGGCGACGGCCCCGTGGCCGATCACCTCGCCCAGTTCGGCGACGGGCATTATCGCGTCGCGATGTCGGTCAATGGCCTGAGCCACGCGATTGACCGTCTCGTCGACCGCGGTATCGGGTTCAGCCGAGCCGACGATGCCCTGTACGGCGAACGCGTGAGCATCGACCCGCACGTTCTTGGCGGGTTGCTCATCGATCTGGTCGAGCACTGACATCGCATCGACAGAGGGTCAGCCGAGCGAGCGCAGGGCGTTGCGCATTCGGCGGAAGTGGTCGAGGCGCCAGCCGTCCTGGTCTTCGCCCCAGCCGATCTGACCTTCGTACTCCCAGCGCATCAGCGCGTTTGAACCGGCGCCGTGTTCGCACATGTGGCTGACGGCGACACCTTCGGCCTCCATCGTGCGACCGCTCACATCGACCAGGCGCACCTCCATGTGGTCGCTCCAGCCGGTGGACTGGTCGCGGTAGTTCTTCATCGCGCTGCGCGTCTTGTCCAGACGGCGAAACTCGCCGTCCTTCAGCAGCCAACCGACGTTCATCGGTGACCAACCCTGCGCGTCGCCGTCACCCGGTCGCACGAACCCGAGGAAGCCGGTGGTGGCCCCGGTGTGGCCGAAGATGTACTGGATGCGGCCCCGACCGCGTTCGCGCTCGACCTCGCGCCACTGCACGCCCCCCGGGTTCAGCACTCGCTGGCGGCCGGGTGTGGTGGCTGATTCCTGCCGGTGTGTGTGGTGACCGGTGCGCGGTCCCCACGTGCGGTCGCGCACCGAGTAGCAGTCGATCGCGATGCGATCGCGACCGAAACGCAGTTCGCCGGTGAGGTGGCCCAACTGGTCGAGGTGCGGGTTGTGCATCGCCGGTGCCTCACCCGGGGTGAAGCGGTGCGGGGGGTGCACGCTGCGATGCTCGAACTCGATCGAGAACGACTCGCTCGGGTCGGCGTATGACACGTGGTAGTCCATCAACGGCGTCAACATCTTCACGCTGTAGCCGCCCTCGGGGAACGTGAAGTCGCGCAGGTCGGCGTCTGCGGGCATCGGCACGTCCGGCATGGTGCGGTAGTACGCCAGTCGGCCGGGGTCGGCGCCGGTGTGGTCCCACACGAACACACGCCACGTGACGGTGCCGCGGTTGACGTGGTAGCCGGCGTGCAGCCAGCCCCCCATGCGCCGCTCCGGCACGTTGAAGCACCACCAGTTCGTCTCCACGTACGTCGGGTCGTCACTGGTCGGTGCGTAGTACTGATCGTCCTCGGGGACGAACGGTGTGTCCTGAGTGATTTCGCTCATCAGACGAAGCCGTAGCTCATGCAACCCAGACAGACGCGGGACACATCGACTCCGGTGGCACCGAGTTTCGAGTACTTCATGCGGGGCACTGTAGGCGCGGACGTGAGGGCGGCGAAGGCCGGAACTTCAACTGGACAAATGATGCAACTGTGTTATTCTGTGGTCATACCCAGCGGTTCCACGGTGCCATGTGCAGCGGAAGATCCACACGGTTCATGATCCCGCCCGCCGGGGCCGCAGTACTCCCGTCTACTGCAGGTCCCGGCGGGCGAACATCGTTTTCAGCCGATGCGTGCGGGTTTGCCGAAGTGGTAGCCCTGACCATGCTGTACGCCCAGTCGGCGCACCATGTCGGCTTCTGCTTGTGTCTCCACACCTTCGGCGATCAACACGGTTCCGGTCTCTGCGGCGTAGTGGCACAGACCAGCAGCGAGCGCCTGGCGGCCGAGGTCGGTGTCGATGTCGCGGATGAGAGCGATGTCGAGCTTCACCACATCAGGATGCAGTTCGAGGATGTGGCGCATGCTCGCGAAACCGGCGCCAGCGTCATCGACGGACACCTTGATCTTGCCGCAGCCCTCCAGCGCGGCGCGCAGTGCCGGGTAGTCGGTGATCGCAGTGTGCTCGGTGACCTCGACGACCACCTGGAAGTCAGCGCTGGCAACCACCAGAGCGGCTCGTCCGGACAGCACCGTCTCGGGTGAGAAGTTGAGGCTGATCGACATACCTGGCAGCATTCGTTGTGCCATGACGATCGCCTCGCGGGCACACGCTTCCTCCATCTCGAGGCCCAGCCCGACGTTCCACGCCTCGGTGATCATCAGGTCGGGGCGTGTGCCATCGTCGAAGCGGGTCAGTGCTTCGTAGCCGCCAACTTCGCCGGTCTCGAGTGACACGAACGGCTGGAACACCGGGTGGAACTCGTGCCGCTCGATCACACCGGCGATCCGTTCTTTGCTGATCTCACGCTCGAGTTCGGCATCGATCTGCGAACCGAGCAACACGCTGGCGAACGAGCCGAGTTCATCAGCGAGGTCGAGGTGCTCCGCCATCCACGTGGCCCCATTTGGGGCGCGAGTGATGAGGATCAGCGCGCCCACGAGTCGTCCCTCGGAGCGGATCGCGGCCTGCAGCGTCCCGGAGACCTGGTGAGCAATGAAGTGAGCTGTCCACGGCGACGTGGGCACTTTGGGCGAGATGGGTGACGACGTCCAGGAACCTTCGTTGGTGATGCGCAGGTAGATCTCGGCCAGTTCCGGTGGTATCGCCACATCGGCGATACCGCTCACCGTCGCACCGTGGTGAGCCAGCGCCGTGATCGACCCATTGTGACGGAACGTGGCGACGACGACTTCCGTGCCGGTCACCTGTGCGATGCGTTCGCAGAACGCCTGGGCCGTGTCGTGCGCCGTCGCCTGACGCTCGATGTGCTCCATCGCCTGCAGGGCGGTGCCCCGGATCTGGACACTCCGTTCGAGGTTGGCCTCGAGCAGTCGCTCGCGGCTGAGGTCGTGCTTCACCGCGACGTAGGCGATCAATTTGCCCTGCGCGCTGAACACCGGACCGATGGTGCAGCGCTCCTCGTACAGATCGCCACTCTTGCGGCGGTTGACGAGAATACCTTCCCACCGTTCGCCGTTCATGAGTGTCTGCCACAACTGTGCGTACAGCTCAGGACCCTGTTGCCCCGACTTGAAGATGCGCGGGTTCTCACCGAGCACCTCTGCGAGCGACCACCCACTGGAGCTCAACGCCGCGGGGTTGGCGTAGATGATCGCTGGTTCCGGAGTGGTGATGATGATCGCTTCGCCTGCCTGGTCGAACGCAGTGTTCAACAGTGCCTGGCGCTCGATCGCGGCCACTTCTTTGGAGATGTCCTCGATGATGCCGACGCGGCCCCATTTGCCATCTGCGCCGACGACCGATGAGCCGAATAGGCGGCCAGTGACGAACGAGCCATTCTTGTGACGATATTGGACGATCGTCACCTCGCCAGACACGAATCGATTTCGTTGTTCGTCGAGTTCCTGCGCGTTCGCGACCATCGGAGGGGTGTGGCCGATCGCCTCGGCAGCGCTGTAGCCGAAGATCTGTTCCGCTGCTGCGTTCCAGCTCTGCACGATTCCGTTCTCGTCGAGCGCGACGATCGCCACTGGACTGGCATCGATCAGCACCCGCTCGAGCCCAACTGCACGCTGTACCGCCTCGATGGCGGCAGCGACGCCGAGCGCAGTCATGCCCGCGGCCAGGATCGGCAACTGGAGTGTCACCAGGTCGAGCGAGTTGGGGCTATTGATGGTGAGCGTGCTGAGGTGCGGGCCGATCCCAACGTAGGCGACGACGGCGACACCATCGAGCGCCACGATCAGCGCAGCCGTGCGGGCGAGGCCGAAGCGCACAGCGATCCAGATGATCGGCATCAGGCACAACGTGAGTGGCCCGGCGTTGACGATGGTGAGATCGTGCACTCTCACCGTGGAGAAGTACCCAGCGAGGACACCTATGGTCAGCAGGCTGACGACTTGTGCTTCGAGCCGCGACCAGCGCGTCAGCACCGGAGCGCCGGGCGTCGGCGACTGCCGGTGGCTGAGCAGCAACAGAGTTGGAAGTACCAGCAGCGTGCCGGTGAGGTCGCCGACGGTCCAAATCTTCCAGCCGTCTGCGTAGGACCAGTGTGAGCTGTCCGTCAGGTGCAGAGCCAGATTGCCGAGCGCGGCACCGGCCATCGCGACCGGCGTCACGATGGCACCCATCAGTAGGACGTCGTCCACCCGTTCGAATGTCGTGCGGAAACGAAACCGATGCAAGAGCCACACCATCGCGACGATCTCGCCGGTGGTGACGATGGCACTGACCAGACCGCCGGTGAGTTGCCGGTGCTGCACGCCCGACACGACAAGCTCCGCCGCTAGCACCACCGGCCACCAGCGCAGGCCGTGGAGCAACAGGAGCGCAACACCCACGGCAATCGCCGGGTACCACGCGGTTTGTCCGTTGTCGCTTTGAACGAATGCAACGATCAGACCGACGGCGAGATAGAGGAGTCCCCAGCGCGCCACCGAGACGCGAACGGCTGAACCTGTGATCCCCATCGTGCAAATAGTGTAACTCGTGTTCTCGCGGCGAAGGTACGGTGGCCCGCGGCGGTGTCCCGACATGGTGTCTTCAAATGAGCGAGTGTCTTCCATCACGTTGGTACGTGTTCGGCGACTGGTCGAGCGACCGACGCCGGGCACGGTCGGCCTGGCCGGGCTCGTGGCGGCGATGGTGTTCTGCGTCATCCGCGTGCTGCGACTCGGTGGGGGATGGGGCACGTTCGTGGTGGCTGGTCGGCCGTTCACGGATTCGGAGACTGTGACCGGTCGCATTCCGGTGATGGCGGGCGCGGGTTTCGACGGGCAGTTCTTCTACCGACTGGCGGTCGATCCGTTCACGGTGGGGTTGGGGCGCGCCCACGGCATCGCGTTCGACTACGGCGTGCGCAGCGGTCGCGTCGGCTATCCGGCGCTCGTGTGGCTGGCGTCGATGGGTGGGCAACCGAACCTTGTCGCGCCAATGATGGTCGCCGTCAACGTGCTCGCCGTCGGGCTGCTGGCGTGGGTGGGGGCGCACCTGGCCCGTGATCACGGTCGCATTGCGCTGTGGGGTTTGGTGATCGCCGGCTACTTCGGGTTCGGTGTCGTGCTCGGCCGCGACCTGTCCGAGCTGGTGGCCGCGACTGCGGTGTTCTCGGCGTTGCTGCTCGTCGGCCGCGGTGCGCACCTGTGGGCGGGAGCGTGCGCCGCGCTGGCGGTCGTGACCCGTGAGCAGGCCGTGCTGACGGTGGTTGCGATCACGTTGGGCATCGTCGTGTTCGAGTGGCGTCGTGGGTCGTGGAGTGCTGCCGCACGAGCAGCCGCCACGTTCGCGATTCCGCCAGCGCTGTTGTTCCTCGCCTCCCAGCTGGCGGTGCGACACGTCATCGGCGAGCTGCCAGCAGCCAGTAGCTCCCATCTCAGTGCGACGTGGCCGTTGGTCGACTTTCCGCGAGCGTTGCGCAGATGGGTGGACGAGTTCATCCATGGAATGGGCGGCGGCTCGGCGTTGGTCCTCGGGTGCTTCATCGCCATCGTGTGGATGGTCGGACTCGCTGTCACGTCGGACGGTGTGCAGGTGGCGTTCGCTCAGCGACCGTGGGAGCTGTTCGCCGGTGCGGCCGGGATCGGCGTGTTCACGTTGTCATCGCGGAACGTGCTGGTAGCGCCGGCGGACTTCCGACAGGCGTATGAGTTGGTCGGCTGCGCATGGCTCGTGCTGTGGTCGGGGTCGGGTACCCGTCGTCTGTGGTGGGCGATGGCTGTGGTCGCGCCGGTCACGGTGTTGGCGATCGGGTTCCGCTGTCTGGTGATCTGACCTCCACCATCGCCCGTGTGCGTTCGCACAACGCATCGAACAACGCCAACAGTTCGGGGGTGCGTTCGGCAACAGCGGCGCGTTGGCGGGCGACCGTGATTTCGTCACCACGGGCGATCGGTCCGGTGATCGCGGTCGGGCCGCCGAGCGTCGCCCAGTTCTCCATCGAGGCGCGCACCAGTGGAACGAGGATGCGGCGGTCGGCGCCGGTGGTGGCCAGGAGTCGCTCGGCGGCGTCCTCCAGCGTGACCAGGAAGTTGGAGGCGATCGAGGCGGCGGCGTGGTACGCCGGGCGATCGGCGTCGGAGATTTCCACTGCGTGCATCCCCAACTCCGTCGCCAGCCTGTTGGCGAGGGCCAAGGCGCGCGGAGTGGAACCGGCGACCGCGGCACCCGCACCGCGGAATACTGCGCCGGCACGGGTGACGGTCATCAACGGGTGCAGCCCGAACGCTTCGTGAGGCGCCAGCACGGCCAGACCGAGAGCACCGGCGCAATGGCCCACGAGCGGTCCGGGTGTGATCTGCGCAGCGGCCTCGGCGATTGCCGAATCGGGGACGGCCAGCAACACCGCGTCGTACCCGCTCCCGTCGAACCCGCGGCCGAAGGGACCGTCGGCGCCGGCGAGTTCAGCCACGAGTGCGTGGCCCATGCGGCCAGCACCGACGACGGCGAGGCGACCTCCGGGATGCAATCGTTCAGCGGTGTTGCGGTCCATCGCCGGTCAGTCTCCCATGAGCTCAGCAACACCCATGAAACTCACGTGGTGGCCGACGCTCTGTAGATCGGGTGGGCACGGGTGCGGCCCACTCAGGCGGCCGGGAGGTAGTCCTCGAGGCGGGCGACCGACAGACCCTGCAGGTCGAGTTGGGCGAACAACGCCGTCAGGTTGTCGTACAGATCTGTTCGGAAGTGCAGCAGCACGATGTCGCCGGGCTGGATCGGTTTGCTGCCCTGGGTGCGGATCTGGCCGTCGGCCATCGTTTCTTTCCACAGCAACACGGCGCGCACCCCGCAACTCGCCGCTGCAGCCAGGGTGGTGCGGTCCCATTCGCCGTAGGGCGGCCGGAAATAGCCGCCGTTGCCGCCGTAGACCTTGTCGATCTGCTGGACGACCGCGCAGATCTCCTTGCGCTGTGCGTTGAAGTCAAGCCCGCGCAGATGTGGGTGGTGGCTGGTGTGGGTGTTGATCGAGCCGCCGATCCACAGGAACGGCACGAAGTACCCCGGGTCGAGGCGGATCGGGCCGGAGTTGAGGAACAGCGTGGCGGTGGCCCCGTGGTCGGCCAGCAGTTGCGCAACGCGCGGGTCGCGTACCAATCCGTCGTCGATGGTGATGAACACCACCGGATCGGTGGTGTCGACGCGGCTGAGCAACGGCGACGATCCGCGCGGGATCGGGTAGGGCTTCACCGGTGAGGTGGGGAACGCGCGCCATGCCGCTGCGGTGGTGGTCGTGGTCGTGCTGCTGGTCGACGTGCTGCTCATGGACGTGGTCGTGGATGTGCTGGTGGACCTGGCGGGCACGGTGCTGCTTGTCGCCGTGGCGCCTGTGGATTCAACCGCCACGGCCACGGAACTGGATGCGCCGGGTGCGGCCACCGAATCGGGGGATCGGGGGGTGCCCACGCACGCGACCACCAGCGTCGAGGTGGCGACAACAGCCAGCATGGTGGTCACCGAGGTGTGAGGCATCGGGCGGAGATTAGACGGTGGGACTGGCGCAGTGCACTCTCGCTACCATGCCTCCATGGGTGAACTTGAGGGCCGTGTAGCGATTGTGACCGGGTCGACGCGAGGCCTCGGCCGAGGAATCGCCGAGCGTTTCGCGGCCGAGGGTGCGCGCGTGGTGGTGCACGGACGCGACGCCGCGATGTGCGCCGCCGTGGCTGCAGAACTGCCGGGCGCGATCGGTGTTGCCGGAGACATCGGAGCAGCGGGATTCGCTGACGAGTTGATCGATACCGCCGTGCAACAGCTGGGGCGGCTCGACATCGTGGTCAACAACGCTGGCGTGGCGATCGACAACTTCATCACCGGCGTCACCGACGAACGCTGGGCGGCAACGCTGTCGACGAACCTCACCGGCCCGTTCTCGGTGTTGCGGGCTGCGGTGCGGGTGATGAAGGGCGGCGGCGGTGGTGCGGTGCTGAACGTCATCTCATGGGCTGGCGAGCGGGGCAACGTCGGCCAAGCCGCATACGCCGCGTCGAAGGCTGGGCTGCATGCGCTCACGCTCACCGGGGCCAAGGAACTGGGGAAGTTCGGGATCCGCGTCAACTCATTGTCGCCAGCGGTGCCCACCGATATGGGTGCACAGATGGACGAGAAGCTGCAGAAGATCTCCGCCAGCCGTCGACCGCTGAAAATGCAAGGTCTCATCGCTGATGTTGCCGAGGGTGCACTCTTCCTGGTCAGCGATCGTTCACGTTTCATCACCGGCGACGTTCTGCACGTCGACGGTGGTCTCCACCTCAACTGACGATCGCGAGCACCTCCGATGAAAGCAGTCGTGTACCGACAATTCGGTGGGCCGATCGATGTCGAACAGGTGGCCGACCCGACACCACAGCCGGGTGAGGTGGTCGTCAGCGTGCTCGCCGTCGGGCTGTGCCGAAGTGACTATCACGGCTGGCACGGCACCGACCCCGACATCGCCTGCCCGCATGTCGGTGGTCACGAGTTCGTCGGCCAGGTGGTGGCCGTCGGTGCCGGCGTCACCCGCTGGAGCGAGGGCGACCGCATCGTCGCCCCGTTCGTGTGCGGTTGCGGCACGTGCGAACCGTGCCGTCTGGGCCAGCACCAGGTGTGCCGGCAACAACAGCAGCCGGGCTTCACACGGTGGGGCGCATTCGCCGAGTACACCACCGTGCCGTTCGCCGACGTCAACGCGGTGGCGGTTCCGCAGGGTGTCTCCAACAGTGCCGCCGCACTCGTGGGCTGCCGTGTCTCCACCGCCTACCGCGGCGTGATCGAACGCGGTCGCCTCGGCGCGGGTGAGGTGCTCGCGGTGCACGGCTGTGGTGGCGTCGGGCTGGCGGCGATCGCAATGGGACGTGCGGTGGGTGCGCGGGTGGTGGCAATCGACATCGCTCCCGAGGCGCTGGCGCTGGCCCGTGCGCTCGGTGCCGACGATCTGCTGGATGCCTCGACGGTGACCGACGTGGGTCAGGCCGTGCACGATCTCACCGGTGGCGCACACGTGTCGGTCGACTGCCTTGGCCACGCGGCAACAGCGACCAACTCGATCTTCAGTCTGCGCGCGCTCGGCCGTCACGTGCAGATCGGGTTGTTCCCGTCAGCGACGACCGATTTCCCGATTTCACGTGTGATCCGAGACGAACTCGAGGTCTCCGGCGTGCATGGTCTGTCAGCGTCCAGGTTCGGCGAGGTGTTCGCGCTGATCGAGGCGGGGAAGCTTGACCCGGCGGCGATGATCACCCGCGAACTGCAGTTGGCCGACCTCATCGACGCCCTGCCGGCGATGGGCCGCTTCCAGCAACCGGGAGTCTCGGTCGTCACCACGCTGTAAGCCGTGGGTGATGTGAACCGTGGTGCGCCCGCTTCTGGAAGTCGTCAGTCCCGGCCTCCGGGACCGATCCTTCCCGGAAGCCGTCGTGGGAACGATCCTTCCCAGAAGCCGAGGCGCGGGTACTTCGCCCACAACCTGGTGGCCAAGTACCCGTGTGCAGCGCCACACCGGGAGCGCAGACTCGGTGCATGGCACACGTACTCGACCCCGATCGCACCCACGCGCTGTTCGGCCGCAGCTTGTTGACCACACACGACTGGGGGGCAGCGGATCTCGATGCGCTGCTGGCGGTTGCTGCGGAACTCGAGCGACTGGACCGGGCTGGAGTGCATACCGACCTGCTGCGCGACGAGTTGGCATACGCGATGTTCTTCGACAACTCGACGCGCACGAAATCGGCGTGGGCCGGAGCCGCCGCACGGCTGGGCATGCAACCGGTGATCGTCGACGGCTCCAGCACGCAGGTGTCACACGGCGAGACCGCGGAGGAGACCGGGGCGATGCTGGGCATGAACGCCCACGCGATGGGTGTGCGCCACGACCTGATCCTCGGCGAGGGCAACTCGTTCATGCGCGATGTGCTGCGCGGCATCACCGAGTACCTGCACGCGTCGGGCGACCAGCGGGTGGTGCCCGTCGTCAACCTGCAGTGCGATATCGACCACCCCACCCAGGCGCTTGCCGACCTGCTGTGGCTGCGCGAGCACTTCGGCGGTGATCCGGCGAGCGCCCTCGTGGGGAAGCGGATCACGATGTCGTGGGCCTACTCGCCCAGCTACGCCAAACCCTTGTCGGTGCCCCAGGGGGTGGTGAGCTTGCTCACCCGGTTCGGGGCGCACGTGACGCTGGCGCACCCTGAGGGCTACGACCTGCTGCCCGAGCCGATGGCCTGGGCAGCCGAAGGTGCTGCCGAGTCTGGCGGTTCGTTCCGCGTGGTGCACGACATGGATGAAGCCTTCACTGGCGCCGATGCCGTGTACCCAAAGTCGTGGGGACCGCTGGCGTTGATGACCGAGCGAGTCGCCGCCAACAAGGTCGGTGACGGTGCGGCGATGAAGGACATCGAGCAGCGGGCGTTGGCCAACAACGCACGGCATATCGACTGGATCTGCGACGAACGACGGATGGCACTCACGCGCGAGGCGCTGTATCTGCACTGTCTGCCAGCCGACATCGGTGCCGAGGTCAGCCCCGGTGTGATGGATCGCTTCCGGGTGGCGGTGGCGCAGGAAGCCAACAAGAAGGTGTACGTGATCATGGCGATGCTCGCCGCGGCGAAGGTTCCCCATCTCGCCGACCGCCTTTCGGCGCTGAACTGAGGAGTACGAGATGACTGCATCGAACCTCGACCTGCGGGTGGCGGAACTCGCCGAGCGCTACCGGCCCTTGGCCGTCGCCATCCTCCGCGAAGCCATCCGCATCCCCGCCGATGACGACGACCCCAGCAGCGGTCTGTCGAACCACGAAGGTCCGCGGCTGCGCTTCCTGCGCGACACGATCATCGACATCGACGCCGTGCAACACGCGGACGACGTGGGCTTCGACGAGTTCGGCAACCTCGTGTGGACCGTGATGAACGGGCACGACGAGATGCCGCCGGATCACAAGAAGGTCATCTACCTCGATGGCCACTCCGACACGGTGCAAGCGTTGCGCGATCAATGGCGCGACAAGCTCGGGGGAGCAGTCGACCCGTACGACGGATTGGTGAACCCGGCAGCGCTCGACCCTGCTGCCCTGCGCGCACAACTCGGCTACCTGCCGCCGGAGGATGAATGGCAGCACCTGTTGTTCGGTCGCGGTGCGGCCGACCAACTCGCTGGTGTGGTCGCCGAGATCATTGCCACCAAGATCCTGTTGGAGCTCCGCGAGGAAGGCGCGTTGCACGGTTGCATCGTGCGCGCCTACGCCACCGTGGCCGAGGAGGACAACGATGGTGGTGGCCCGCGCCATCTGGTTCGGCATCTGTTCCCCACGGGCGGAACCGATGTCATCCCCGATGTCGTCATCCTCACCGAGGGCACCGGCGATGCGGTGAAGGGCGCGCTCGGCATTTATCGCGGGCAGCGCGGCCGGATGCAGATCGAGGTGACGGTGATCGGCCGCTCGTGCCACGGATCGATGCCGGCCCAGGGTCTGAACCCGTTGGAGCACGGTGCCGCGATCCTCGCCGAGGCCGCCGAACGGCACGCTCGCGGCGAGGGGATGCGCGACCACCCGTTCGTCGGGCGCGGTACGCGCACTGCCTCGTGGGCCGTGCTCGATTCACCCAGCGACTGCGCAGTTCCCGATCGGTTCGTGTTCCGCTTCGATCGTCGCCTCTCTATTGGCGAGACGGCCGAGGAAGCGGTGGGTCAGATCGAGTCGCTCGACGCGGTCGCGGCCGCTCGTGCTGCGGGCCTGACGGTGACTGTCGGTGTGCCGCGTTACCAGCAGCCCACCTGGACCGGTTGCGCGGTCGACAACGAGCAGGTGTACCCGGGCTGGGTCACTCCCGACGAACACCCCGCTATCCAGGCCGCCGTGGATGCCTACCGTCGTGTGGTCACACCGCACGTGACGGACGGTGTTGCGGGTGCGCTGCGGGCCGAACCGCGCGTCGACACGTGGGTGTTTTCCACGGACGGTGTGGGCTTCCCTGTGCCGGTCGATCCGATGCCGTTCGCTGTGCCAGCGACCAAACAGTGGGTCGTCT
>CAIXHI010000085.1 GCA_903919215.1 uncultured Acidimicrobiaceae bacterium | reverse complement strand
TGGTCGCGCACCGTCCCCTGATCGACCATCTCTGGCCAGCGAACGATCAGCGGGTCGCCGATCCCACCCTCATGGGTCTCGCGCTTCCAGCGCTGGAAGGGCGTGTTGCCGGCGAAGGCCCAACCCCACGGGTAGAGCGGGTAGGTGGTGTGGTCACCGAGGTCGTGGAGGCGTTGCATCGTCGCTTCCTCGTCGTGCGGAAGGCCATTGAACGCGAAGATCTCGTTGAAGGTGCCGCGGGGCCGCCCTCCGCAGACGCGCCGTCGTCCGAGCACAGCATCACCAGCGTCCGGGCGAGTTCACCGTTGGTGCGCAACTCCTCGATCAGCCAGCCGATCAGCCGGCCGATCTGCTGGGCGCAGACTCGATGGTGGTGGGCGAGCGGATTCACCTCCGCCCGACGGGGCACACGTTCCTGAACTCGCGGGCCGAGACGATCTACGGCGGCGCCAACGAGATCCAACGCAACATCGTCGGCGAGCGCGTCCTGGGCCTGCCGAAAGAGCCGTGACGCGCGCGCGTTCAGGCGGCGCGGACCCGTGGAGGGCTGTGCTGGTGCTGCTGGCCATTGGGCTCGGTGATGGTGAGGCTGCGATCGGCGTGCAGTTGCAGCCGCCATCCGCCCTCGTGAGCCAGGTGGTGGTGCCGGTTGCACAGCGGCAGCAGGTTGCCGATGTCGGTGGTGCCGTTCTTGTCCCACCAGTGCACGTGGTGGATGTGGCAGCGATGGAACGGTGTGTCGCAGCAGGCGCACGTGCGGTACCAGGCTGCCAACGCCCGACGCTGGTCGGCGTTGGCCAGGCGTGTGGTGCGTCCGAGCATCAGCCGGGTGCCGTCGAGGCCGACGATGACCGGTGTGATCGATGCCGTGCACGCCCACCGGCGGATGGTGTCGAGTGGCAGGTCGAACCCGAACAGGTCGAGCACCGTTCGGTCGTGTTCACCGTGCACGATCGTCTCGGCGTCGATGAGCACCAACATCTCCGGACCGGATGATCCCTGGCCGCTGCCGCCGTCCTGGCGTGCGTTGCGGTCGATGGCGGCCGCCAGTGCGTGAGCTTGCAGCCAGTGGTGTCGTTCCAGCGGATCGGTGGGCCCGCCCTTCAGCGAATCGTCTCGGGCCAGGGCGTCGGTGCCGCCGCGCAGCTGGCCTTGCAGTCGGGCGCCCGTCTCGGGGTCGAAGCGGCCACGCAGGTTCCACATACCTTCCTGGTCGATCCACCAGTTCGCCCTGCACGCGTCCTTCTGGCGTTGCAGCCGGGCCACCGCGTCGTCCTGGCGCAAGCGACGCACGAACGTGGCCAGCCAGCGGCGGAACTCGGTCTGGGTGAACATGGTGGCCTTCGCCCGGATCTCGTCGCCGTGCCCGGCCAGGCGCACCCGATCGTCGGCCGACATTCCGGCCAACGCGTCGGCCACCACATCCACGTGTTCGGCGGTGGTGTCGCCCTCGGCCAGTGCCTCGTCCAACTGTGGGATCGCTTCACCCGCGTCCGACCGTCGCTGCGCCTTTGACGACTTCTTCGACGACGACCTGGTGGCCCGGGCGTGCTCGCCTTCGGTGTCGGCGCTGAACTGGCGCATCGCCCGCAGCACTCGCATCTCCAACGCGGACAAGATGGACTGCACCATCGCGATGTCGCTCAGCTCGCGCCGGCAGGCATCGAGATCGGCTGGCTGCACCGCCTGCGCCATCGCCCGGATCATCCGCACTTCCATACGAACAACAGTACGCAGGGGGTGTGACAAGGTTCCGGGAGACATCGACAATCGGAAGAGGTCCCGCTGATCGTCCGTACTCCTCGACCAACCCATCGCGCAACACCTCCATCACCAGGAGCTATCGCGCTGACCACTTGAAAGCGCCCACAACGTCTGGGCGGTGACTCAGAACCGAGATTCGGCTGTTCGCGATCAGTAGACGCTGTAGCCGCCGTCGATGCGGATGGTGTCGCCGGTGTGGAACGTGGAGGCGTCGCTCGCGAGGTACACGGCGATGCCGGCCCATTCCTCGGGCGTGCCCCAGCGGCGCAGCGGGATGCGCGGCAGGATCTTCTCCGCGACACCGGGTGTGGTGGCCCACGGCTCCATCATCGGCGACATTGTCCAACCGGGCAGCAACGCGTTCGCCCGGATGCGGTGCCGGCCCAGTTCGACTGCCAGGCCGCGCATCATCGCGACCACGCCCGCCTTGGCAGCGGCGTACGCCTCTTCGCGCGCGGCGCCGAAATCGATGCTGATGCTGGAAGTGCCCACCAGGCTGCCACCGTCGCCCTGGGCGATCATTCGCTTCGCCGCTTCGCGCAACACCAGATACGCGCCGTCGAGGTTGACGCGCGTGATCGCTCGCCACTGTTCGAGCGTGGAGTCGACGAACGGCGGATGCGTGTGGCCGCCAGCCGACCCGGCGTTGGCGAAGCACGAGTCGACGCGTCCGAACTCGCTGACAACCCACGCAACCCCGTCGACCACCGCGGCCTCGTCTCCCACGTCGACCGCGCGCGCGGCGACCTTCGTGCCGTGTCTGGCGAGGCGCTCCACCGCCGTGGCGTTCTTGTCCGGGTTGGTGCCCCAGATGCACACCGCGGCCCCGGCCTGGGCCAGGCCCTCGGCCATCCCCAGACCGATGCCGGAGTTGCCGCCGGCGATCAGTGCGACGCGGCCGCGCAGGTCGAACATCGGCAGGTTCACGTCTGTACTCCCAAGGATGCGAGGCGACGCCACGCGTCCATCGGCACGGTGGTGTCGTCGCCGGTGAGCACCTCGATGCACACGTGGTCGGCGCCGGCGTCGAGGTGCTCGCGCACGCGGGCGGCGATGGCGTCCTCGTCGCCGATCGCGACGAGCGCATGGACGACGGCGTCGGACAGGCCACCCTCGAGGTCGCCGGCTGCGAAACCCACTCGCAACAAGTTCGTGCGGTATGCGGGGCTCTTGATCGTGCCGGACGTGGACCAGCGGGCAATCGCCAGGCCCTCGGTGGGGTCGTTGGTGAGCACCACCTTGAGATTGGGTGCCAGGAACTGCGAGTCACCGAGTTGCTCGCGTGCCCACGCGGTGTGCGCCACCGGGGCCATGTAGGTGTGCACACCGGCGGCGCGTCGGGTGGCCAACTCCAGCATCTTCGGCCCCAGGGCGGCCAGCACTCGGCCATTGTCGGTGGGCATCGGTGCCGGGCCGTAGCGGGTGGCGTCCATCGCGTCGAGGTACGTGCTCATGGTCTCCACGGGCGGGCCGTACTCCTGGCCGAGAATCCGTTGCACGATGAACGGGTGGCTGACGCCGAGGCCCAGCAAGAGGCGCCCAGGGAACCGCTCGTTCAAGTGCCGCTCGGTGAGCGCCATCGCCTGTGGGCCACGCGCGTGCACACGGGCGACTCCGGTGGCGACCACCAGGTGCTCGGTGGCGGCCAGCAGCAGCGACGCGTGCACCAGCACGTCGCGGTGCATCGCTTCGGGGATCCACAACGACTGCCAGCCGAGTGCCTCGATCTCGGCAGCGGCCTGCTCGGCCACCACGCCAGGGCTCATGTCGAGTTGGCGCGTCCAGATGCCCACGCGACCGAGGCGAGCGGTGAGTTCGGTACGGTTCATCTGCCCTCGAATTTCGGTTGGCGCTTCTCGCGGAATGCGGTGAGCCCCTCGGTGCGGTCGGCAGTGTCGAACAGCTTGGACACGGTGTCGCGCTCGAGGTCGATCCCCTGCGCCAGCGTCAGCTCGCCGCCGAGCTGGACCAGCCGCTTCGACGCGGCGAGTGCGGCGGGCGGCCCCTCGGCAAGCGATGCCGCGAGTTCGAGTGCTGCCGCGAGCACATCGTCGTGCACGGAGTTGATCAGGCCGAACTGCAGCGCGGCGGCCGCGTCGATCGGGGCGCCGGTCATCAGCATGTGCTTGACCACCGCGGCGGGCAGCATGCGCGTCAGCCGCTGCGACCCACCAGCTGCAGGTAACAGGCCGAGCTTGATCTCCGGAACTCCCAGGCGTGCGCCGGGAGCGGCGAGGCGCAGGTCGCAGGCAAGTGCTAGTTCGCAGCCGCCGCCGAACGCCATCCCGTTGATGGCCGCAATCGAGGGCACCGGGCTGGCTTCCAGCCGGTCGTAGGCGTCGGTGAGACCCTTCACGAACCGCCCGAAGTCGGCACCGTTCTGCAGGGTGTCGAGTTCGGAAATGTCGGCGCCGGCGGAGAACGCGCGGCCTTCGCCGGTGATGACGATCGCGCGCAGTTCGGGGTCGGCCTCGATCACGTCGAGGTGCTGATGCAACTCGGCGACCGTGTCGGAGCCGATGGCATTGAGGCGCGCCGGACGATCGATGACCAGAAGAGCGACACGCTCGCGGCGTTCGAAACGTAGGACGGAGGTCATGTCGGTCGTCATGGATCGACTCAGGCCATCGTCAGGCCGCCGCTGACGGACAGCGTCTGGCCGGTGATGTAGCTGGCACCGTCGCTCAGCAGGAACGCGACCGCCGGAGCGATGTCACCTGGCTGGGCGGTGCGGCGCAGTGGGATCGCTTTGGCCAGGCCGGCGTACAGCTTCTCGGAGTACTCGGCGACCTGCGCCAGGAGGGCGGTCTCGGTGGGGCCGGGGCACACCGTGTTGACCGTGATGCCGTAGCGGGCAACTTCGCGAGCGAGCGTCTTGCTGAACGAGATGACGCCGCCCTTGGTGGCCGAGTACACCGCTTCACCCGACGAACCGACGCGCCCGGCATCGGAAGCGATTGAGACGATGCGGCCGGCGTTGCGTGCAATCATCCCGTCGAGCACGGCCCGGCAGCAGCCGATCGTGCCTTTCAGGTTGACGGCGATGATGCGATCCCACTCATCCTCGGTGGAGTCGACGAACGGCTTGATCACATCGATGCCGGCGTTGTTGACGAGTGCCGTGATCGGGCCCAGCGTGGCTTCCACCTCGGCGACAGCGGCGCGTGAGGACGCCGTGTCGGCGATGTCGACCGCGAAGCCTCGGGCGGCGACGCCGTGCGTAGTGCTCAGTTCGGCAGCCGTCGCGGATGCTGCGGCGAGGTCGAGGTCGCACACTGCGACCGACCAACCGTCGGCGGCCAAGGCGTGAGCAATGGCCGCGCCGATACCTCGTGCGGAACCGGTGACAATTGCTACTCGGGGTGTCGACATCGGGTAATCCTGTCTCGTGCGTTCGTGTGGTGTTGCGGTCACTCGCTGGTGGGGCCGTTGAAGATCGGGGCGCGCTTCTCGCGATGCGAAGCCAGGCCCTCGGCGGCATCGGGGCCGCCGAAACCGAAGAACTCGAGGCCCAGCGAGGCGTCGAATGCCGGACCGGCACTGCGGTACCAGTGGTTCAGCGAGTGCTTCGTCCAGCGCAGCGCGGACTGGGACATGCCCGCCAGTTGCACCGCGGTCGCGAGCGCGCGTTCGTGCACCTGGTCGTCATCGACACACAGCGAGACGAGGCCGATGCGCTCGGCTTCCTCGCCGGTGAGCGTGTCGCAGGTGAGTAGGTAGTACTTGCTCTTGGCCATGCCCGCGAGCAGTGGCCAGCAGACGGCCGCATGGTCGCCGGCGGCGACGCCGAGGCGCGTGTGGCCGTCGATGATCTTGGCGTTGCGGCCGACGATCGAGATGTCGGCGAGGATGCCTGCCACCAAACCGGCGCCGACAGCCGGGCCGTGGATCGCGGAGATGATCGGCTTCGAGCAGTTGATGACGTTCCACACGAGGTCGCGCGCTTCGCGCATCACGCGGGTGCGGATCGCGTAGTCGTTGATGATCCCGTCCAGCAGTTCGAAGCTGCCACCCGAGGAGAAGCCCTTGCCGGCACCCTGCAGGATCGCAACCTTCACGTCGGGGTCGCGGTCGATCGTCAGCCAGATGTCGGCGATCTCGCGGTGGGCGTCGGGGCTCACCGAGTTCAGGCCGGGAGCGTCGAACGTGATGCGCAGCACCCCGTCGGCGGGACGGTCGTAGGTGAAGCTGGGGAACAGTGCCGCGTAGTCGGTGGTCATGGTGGCTTCACTTGCTCTCTGCTGAGGTTGGCCGGCTGAATCCGTTATCGTATTGAACGATATACGAACCGCACGGGAGTACTCACACATGGACTTCGCCCTCACCGATGAGCAGGCACTTCTCCAGGAGACTGCACGCGCGTTCGTCGCCAAGCACTGCTCGGCCGAGCAGGCCAAGGTGTGGGACGAGACCGACCACTTCCCTGTCGAGTTGTGGCAGCAGATGGCCGACATGGACTGGTTCTCGCTGCCCTATCCGCTGGAGGCCGGTGGTGGCGGCGGCAGCGTCACCGACTTGTGCATCCTCGCCGAGGAGTTGGGCCACGCCAGCCTCGACGTGGCAATGGCCTACGTCGGCACGTTCATCCCCGGTCTGGTGATCTTCAAGTACGGCACCGATGAGCAGCGCGCCCGCTTTCGCTCGGGGCTGTTCGACGGCGACTATCGCATCTCGGTGGCGATCTCCGAACCCGATGCCGGTTCGGACGCGGCATCGCTGCGCTGCTCGGCCGTCGACCACGGCGACCACTTTGTGGTCAACGGCCAGAAGGCGTGGTGCACCGGTGCCAGCCTGCCCGGTGCGTGGATTGCGCTGTACGTGCGCACCAACCCGGACGCGCCGAAGCACCGCGGCATCAGCCTGCTGCTCGTGCCCAACGACACGCCCGGTCTCGAGATCCGCCGCACGCCCACGCTCGCGCGCCACCTGTTGGGCACCAACGAGGTGTTCCTGACGGACGTCGTGGTGCCGAAGGAGAACCTCGTCGGCGAGGTTGATGCCGGGTTCTCAATGCTGATGTCGGGCCTCGACGTGGAGAAGGTCGTGATGGCCGCCGCGTACACCGGTGTGGCGCAGGCGACGATGGACGACATGCTCGACTACTCGAAGCAGCGTCAGCAGTTCGGCCGCCCGATCGGCAACTTCCAGGCGTTGGCCCACCCGATGGTCGACATGCAGACCGAGATAGATGCGGCGCGGCTGCTCGCCTATCGCGCCGCCTGGATGTTGAGCACCGGAAAGCCGTGCACACGCGAGGCTGCGATGGCCAAGCTGAAGTGCTCCGAGGCCTACGTCTCTGTAGCGCGACTCGGTATGCAGGTGATGGCCGGCCACGGTTTCTCCACCGAGAGCGTGATGAGCTTCCGCTGGCGCGAGTCCATCGTGGCCACCATCTCCGGTGGCACCAGCCAGATCCAGCGCAACGCGGTCGCCAAATCGATGGGCCTGATCACCTACTGACAGCCGCCCCCAACCCGGCTTTGTGCCCCACGTCCACCACGGTCGCTGGTGACCGGTGTGTGACACAAACGGTGGTGGAGGACGATGTCAGCCGAGGACGTCGATGACGCGGCCGCCCTGAGCGGCTTGCAGCATGACGCCCGCCTCGGCCAGATGCCGGCGGAACAGATCTTCGGCCTCGTCGGCCTCACCCTTGGCGATGTGCTCGATGAGGGTATGGCGCGTTTTGCTGGCGCGCTTGATCAGGCGGCTCTCCACCTCGGGCTCGATGGTGTGGGCGGTCGAGGCCGCGTCGGAGATGGTCTCCAACATCGACGTCAACAACATCAGCGTCTCGTTCTCGGTGAGTTCGACGAGCAGCCGGTTGAACCCGTGGAAGTGCGCGGTGTAGTCCGACGGGTCGTGCGCGGCCTCGAACTCCTCGAGCCATTCGGTGAGGCGCTTGGCCCGCTTGGCACGGTCGGGCATGCGGGCGACCATGGCGGCGGCCGGAGCTTCGACGATGACCCGTGCGGCGAAGACGTCGGCGAGGGTGGTACCGCGATGCTGCAGCACGAGGCCGGTGTAGCCGGCGGCAACCTCGCTGGAGGGAACCTGTACGCGGGCACCGCCGTGGGCGCCGCGGCGCACCACGATCAGACCCTCGGATTCGAGAATGCGGAAGGCCTCGCGCAGTGTGGGCCGGCTGATGCTGAACGTCTCCATCAGCGCTGTCTCGGACGGCAGCGCATCACCTTCCACCAACTCGCCGCGGACGATCTGCTTACGGAGATGTCGGGCGACCAGCTCGGCAGTCTTGGGGACGCGAATGTGGACTTCCCGTCCCGGCTTACTGACGCTCATGCGCTGAGTGTAGGCGTGACGCGCAGTCACCACGGGGGGACCTCAGTCCTTTGGTAGGCCGAGGACACGCTCGCCGATGATGTTGTGCTGCACTTCGGAGGAGCCGGCATAGATCGTTTGCGACCGGGCGAACAGGAAGCTGTGTTGCAGATCGTGGAGCAAGCCGGTGGTGTGGTGGTGATCAAGAGTGGCCTCCGCGCCGAGGATGTCGGTGCACAGTTCCGTCAGCTCTTGGTGCCACTTCGACCATTGGAGTTTGCCGATCGAAGCCTCCGGGCCGGGGCGGCCGTAGCGGACGACGGACGTGACGGTGCGGAACAAACCGAAGCGCATCAGCTCCAGACCGATGTGCGATTGGGCCAGACGCTGACGCATCACCGGGTCGGAGGTAAGGCCGCGTTCGCGAGCGAGGCCGATGACGATGTCGAGTTCGGTGGCGAACTTCTTCAGTTGGCCCACGAACGCGGTGCCGCGCTCGAAACCGAGCGTGGCCATCGCGATCTTCCAGCCGTCACCGGGTTCGCCGACGATCATGTCGGCGGCAGTGGTGGCGCCGTCGAAGAAGACCTCGCAGAAATGCTGGTCGCCGAGCATGTCGACCAACGGGCGAATCTCGATGCCGGGCTGGTCGAGCGGGACGAGGAAGAACGAGATGCCCTTGTGCTTTGCCGCAGCGCCGTCGGTGCGGGCGAGGACGAAGATCCATTCGCTGAGGTGCGCTTGGCTGGTCCAGACCTTCTGCCCATCGATCACCCACTGGTCGCCCTCGAGACGCGCCTTGGTGGCGAGCCCGGCGAGGTCGCTGCCGGCGCCGGGTTCGCTGAACCCCTGGCACCAAATCTCCTCACCGCGCAGGATCGGGCCAAGGAAACGTTCCTTCTGAATGTCGGAACCGAAGTGCACGAGCGTCGGGCCGATCAGGCCTTCACCGAACGTGCCCGCCCGCGTCGGTCCACTGGCTCGCGCGTATTCCTCGGCGAACACCAGCGATTCCATCGCCGAGACCTCGCGGCCGCCGTAGGCCGTGGGCCACTCCAGGCCGATCCAGCCACCTGCGCCCATCTCTTGTTCCCACCGGCAGCGCAGCGGCCACGTGTCGGCCCCGAGGTCTTCGCCGTTGCCGAGTTCGAGGAACTCGCCGGTCAGGTGCTGCTCGAGCCACGAGCGGATCTCGGCCCGAAAGGTGTCCAGTTCCGGAGGGTAGGTGAAGTCCATGCTCGGTCAGTTCCCTCTGCGGAGGCGGTGGTGGGCGACGGCGACGAGCGTGTTGCCATTGCCGTGGTCGATGAGTTCGCTGCGCACCAGCACCGAGGCGCCGTCGCGCACGATGGTGCCGGAGGTGCGGAACGGCCCTGCGGTGCCCGCCTTCACGATCCGCACGCTCGCGTGTTCGACCGCAAGCGAGCCCGCGCCGGTTGCTGCGGCGAGGTCCATCGCGGTGGCTTCGAGCGTGACCAGAATCGGCCCGTGGTGCAGGGCAACGCCGCCGATGCGCGACGACAAAATCGAGATCTCGTGGCCGCCATCGATGGGTGTTGCGTCGTAGGCCAACGGCAGGGGCGGCAACTGCGACTCGTCGACCTCCTCTGCGCGGGAGGGGTCTATGTAGACGAAACCCTCGGGCGTCGGTGCGATGACTGCCCAGTCGGCGACGCCCACTCCGATCACGCGTGTGGGGTCGTCGGCCGACACGAAGGTGGCCTCGGTGAACACCTGGGTCCGCGCCCAGCGCACCACGGTGCCCTGTACGCGCAAGGTGTGCACGTCGGCTGCTGGGTCGAGCAGTTGCACCTCGATGTGAGTGAGACCGAGGAAGTACACGCGGTCGATGCAGATACCCGCAGTGTCGAGCATCGCGATGGTCACGGGCGCGGACAACAACCCTGCTGAAGAACGCATGTCGCGTCGCAGCCGCATCGTGCCCACGGCGCGGTCGCGATCGACCTGCTGCGACGTGCACCCGAGGTGGCGATAGCTGACCAGATCGGCCACCGACGAGGCCCAGATTCCGTTGGGGCTCTCGCCCGGTGTGCTCAGTTCGTCTGTCATGGTTGTCCCTCTGAATCAGTTACCTAAATGGACTATATAGGGACCTAAGTCCCTACGCCGCCGTAGCCCGAATGGAGATCATCGGTGAATGGCCGGGGCGCTCCCGGACCGACTTCTTAGGGAGACCCCGATGACGACTCCGCTCGGTTATGGCATCTTCGACTCGGATCAGCACTACTACGAAACCCGAGATTCGTTCACCCGGCACATCGAGCCGAAGTTCCGCGACATGGCGATCCAGCCGGCGTTCCACAACGGCATCGAGAAGATCCGCTGTGGCGACACCTACTCGCCGCACGACTCGCCGATCTTCGACGTGGCCGCTCGCCCCGGGTCGCTGCGCGAACTGCTCAAGGGCTTCAAGACAGGCGTCGGCGCCGAGCACTCGTACGAGTTCGAGCCGATGCGCGACGAGTACTTCGATCGCGACAAGCGCCTCAAGCTGATGGACGAGCAGGGTGTCGACGCGACGTTCATGTTCTGCAACAACGCGATCATCGCCCAAGAGCTGAGCCCCAACCCCGAGGTGTTGTTCGCCAACCTGCGCTCGTTCAACAAGTGGCAGGAGGAGGAGTGGGGGTACTCGTACCAGAACCGCATCTTCTGCCCGGCGATGTTGTCGCTGGAGGATCTCCCGCTGGCGCTCGACCTGCTCGACACGGTGATGGCCAACGGCGCCAAGGCGATCGCGATGATCCCTGGGCCGTGCGGTGGCCGCTCACCCGCCGACCCGTACTTCGATCCGTTCTGGTCGAAGGTCAACGAAGCCGGTCTGATCCTCGGCTACCACATCGCCCCGTCGGGTTTCGTGAAGCGTCGTTCGGCCGAATGGGGCCTCGACCCCACGCCGAGCTTCTACCACCAGTCGGCGTTCCAGTGGATGTTCATGTACGGCGACCAGCCGATCCAGGAGACGATTGCCAACCTGGTCTTCGACAACTTCTTCGGGCGCTTCCCGAACATCAAGGTCGTCACCGCCGAATGGGGTATCGAGTGGGCGCCACTGCTGTGCCGCAAGCTCGACAAGTACCGTGGTATGGGTCGCAACGGCCCGTGGATCGGCGGTCAGCTCACCGAGCGGCCCAGTGACACCTTCAAGAACCACGTGCGCATGCACCCGTTCTGGGAAGACGACATCGAGACCGTGGTCGCAGCCCTCGGGCCCGATGTGATCATCGGTGGCTCCGACTTCCCGCACAGCGAAGGCCTCGCCGACCCCTACAAGTTGATCGACCACCTCGGCGGCCTGGATGCGTCGGTGCAGAAGGCGATCATGCGCGACAACGGGATGGCGCTCGTCGGCCTCGGCTGACCCTCAGCGGCGCTCGCCCGTTGCGAATGCGTTGGCGAAGCGCAACAGTCGAGGCACCGTCTCGACCATCATGTTCTGCTCGTCGGGCACTCCAGCGGCGCGTTGGCGGC
>CAIXHI010000084.1 GCA_903919215.1 uncultured Acidimicrobiaceae bacterium | reverse complement strand
TCTCGAGTTGCTCGGGGGAGTGGGCAACGGCCCCGAGCACGCCCATTCCGCCGGCCTTGGTGACTGCGGCGACGACGTCGCGGCAGTGGGTGAAGGCGAGGATTGGCACATCGATACCCAACATTTCGGTGATCGCTGTCTTCATGGTGGCAGGGTAACCCTGCCCGTCGCGCTGGGTCGTGTCGGCCGAGCGCATGGTGACCAAGGTCCCTGCTGGTGGTTGGCGCGTGTCCAATAGCGTGCGGCCATGTGGTTGAAGATCACCCGCCGGGCTTCGTGTCGCAGGTGAGCGCCCCATTGCCGTCGGACAGCGCCACAACCTGGGCGCGATGACCGCGGAGTGGAAACAGGCGGCGATGCCCAGCGAGCACGGTGGCTGGGGGCTGACCCTCGAACCGGTGTTGCTGGGCCTACTGATCGCGCCCTCGTGGGGTGGGTTGTCGCTCGGCCTCGCCGCATTCGCCGCGTTCCTCGTGCGGACTCCGCTGAAGTTGGCGGTCATCGATCGTCGCCGGACGCAGTGGCAGCGACGATCACAGTTGGCGTTGCGCTTCGCCGTTGGCGAGCTGCTGTTGCTCGCTGTGTGTGGGGTGTGGGCCGTGGCTGCCGCCGGGTGGTCGTGGGCCGTGCCGGTGCTGTGCGCGGTTCCGCTGGTCGCAGTGGAGTTGTGGTTCGACGTGCGCAGCCGTGGCCGCCGCCTGCTCCCCGAGCTGTGCGGCTCGGCGGCCATCTCCGCGGTCGCGGCTGCGATCGTGGTGGCCGGCGGGCACAGCACTCGGCTGGCGGTGGGCGCGTGGTTCGTGCTTGCCGCGCGGTCGGTTGGGGCGATCCCGTTCGTCCGCGTGCAGATCATGCGGTTGCGGCGCAGCGCCGGCGAGGTTCGTCCCAGCGATCGTGCGCAGCTCGCCGCCCTCGCTATCGGCGTGGTGGCCGTTGCGCTCGATCGACAGTTGCTGGTCGGCCTCGGCTGGCTGGTGCTGCTGGCGGCGCTGCAAGTGGTGTGGGTGCGCCGTGCGCCGGTCGCGCCGAAGGTTCTAGGTCTCCGGCAAATGGCCCTCGGTGTAGGGCTGGTGCTGGCTACGAGTACAGGAGTGTGGATGCTGTGAACACAATCGATCAGGACAAGAGCCTCGGCGAGCTGGTGGAGCAGTTCCCTCAGCTCGCTCGCGAGTTCGAGCGACGGGGACTGGACTACTGCTGCGGGGGCGGGAAGTCGCTTGCGCAGGCATGCGCCGCGAGCGGACTCGACCCGGCGTTGACGGTGGCCGAACTGGATGCCGCCGCAGGTGCCTCGCAGCCGGCCGAGTGGTCGGGAATGGACGCCGCGGAACTCTGCGATCACCTGGAATTGGTGCACCACGCGTACCTGCGCGATGAGCTGCCACGCCTATCGGCGCTGGTGGCCAAGATCGAGTCGGTGCACGGTGAACGTCACCCCGAATTGGCCGAGGTGGCCAGGTGCTACGAGGAGATCCGTGCCGATCTCGAGCCGCATCTGCTGAAAGAGGAGCGGGTGCTGTTCCCGATGGTGCGCGAGTTGGCGCTGGCCGCGACGGCTCCCGACTTTCATTGCGGCACACTGCGCAACCCGATCTCGGTGATGCTCAGCGAGCACGATCGGGTGGGGGAACTGCTCGCCACACTGCGTCAGCTGACGGGTGGCTTCCAGCCACCCGCCGACGGCTGCGCCACCTACGTCGCCTGCTACCAGGGCCTGCAACAGCTTGAGGCCGATACGCACTTGCACATTCACAAAGAGAACAACGTGCTGTTCCCGAGGATCGTACGCATGGAGTCCGAACTCGGCCGCTAGGTTCGCCACATGGCCGGTTCCATCCTTGGCACACGTGTGCTGCGCACTGAAGACCCCGAACTCCTGCTGGGAACGGCGCGCTACGTCGACGACCTGCAGTTGGTGAACGCTGCCCACGCGGTGTTCGTGCGCTCCGAGATGGCACATGCTCGTCTGGCGGGTGTCGATGTCGAGGCAGCCCGCGAGATGCCGGGCGTGGTTGCGGTGTTCACCGCCGCCGACCTCGGCCTGGCACCGCACGCCGGGATGGCCAAGGTGCACGACGACTTCCTCAAACCCCCGTTGGCCACCGACAAGGTGCGCTACGTGGGGCAGGCGATCGCGGTGGTGCTCGCCGAGACCGTCGCACAGGCTCGCGACGCTGCAGATGCAGTGGTGGTGGATTACGAGCCGCTGACGGCTGTGGTCGATCCCGAGGCGGCACTCGCTGACGGGGCACCATTGCTGTATGAGCAGCGCTCCGACAATCTGGCGCTGTCGACGAACGATCCGGCGCTCCCTGGTGATTTCGCCGACGCCGATGTGGTCGTGCGTGGCCGCTATGTGAATCAGCGCATGGCTGTGGCCCCGATGGAGCCGCATGCGGCGGCGGCGGAGCCGGCAGCGGATGGTCGTCTCACGTTCTACGGCAGCACGCAGATGCCGCACCTGCTGCATCGGTCGCTTGCTGTCGCGCTGGGTGTTCCTACCAGCCAGATCCACGTGATCATTCCGCACGTCGGCGGCGGATTCGGCGGCAAGGCCGGTCTGTTCGGCGAGCAGACCGTGGTCGCTGCGTGTGCGCTGCGGTTGAATCGGGCGGTCGCCTGGGTTGCCACCCGCAGCGAAGACATGTTGTGCATGGTGCACAGCCGCGGCCAGGTGCAGTACGTCGAGATCGGCGCCAAGTACGACGGCACGTTCACCGGTCTGCGGGTTCATCTCGTCGGCGATGGCGGCGCCTATCCCGATATTGGTGCCTTCTTGTCGGCTGGTACGCGGCGCATGTCGCAGGGCACGTACCGGTTCCCTGCCATCCAGTTCGACATCGCCGTCGCGGCCACCAACACCACGCCGATGGGGCCGTATCGCGGTGCCGGCCGCCCCGAGGCGACGGCCTTGCTCGAGCGGGCTGTCGATCAAGTGGCGCTCACGTTGGGTATTGATCCGATCGAGTTGCGGTTGAAGAACCTGTTGGCCGACGACGTGTTCCCGTACACGACGCTCACCGGCGCCAAGTACGACAGCGGCGCGTACAGCACCCCGCTGCACGAGGCGGCGCGACTCGCCGACTACGCCGACCTTCGTCGCGAACAGGCTGAGCGCCGGGCGCGCGGCGACCGCACGCTGCTGGGTATCGGTGTGTCGTGTTACGTGGAGGTCACCGCTGGCGGCGCCAGCAGTGAGTACGGCGCACTGCAGGTGCACCCCGATGGTTCGGCCACGGTGATGGCCGGCACGTCGGCCCACGGTCAAGGTCACCAAACTGCGTTCGCAATGATCGTCAGCGCGCAGACGGGTATTCCGGTCGAGCGCATTCGCCTGGTGCAGAGCGACACCGACCTCGTGCGCAGCGGTGGCGGCACCGGCGGTTCACGTTCGCTGCAACTCGGCGGTTCGGCGGTGCACCGTGCCACAGAAGCAGTGGTCACGAAAGCCCGCACTCTGGCGGGCCGGCTGCTGGAAGCCGACCCGGCCGACATCGTGGTCGATGTCGAGCGCGGCACCATCGGCGTGGCCGGTGTTCCAGCGGGCGCGCTCGACTGGGCAGCGCTCGCCCAGGCTGCCGAGGCCGATGCCGAAGCGGTCGACCACGATGACGGAACGGTCGGCCTGGCGGCGCAACTCGACTTCGATCAGGGTGCAGCCACGTTCCCGTTCGGTGCGCACATCTCGGTGGTCGAGGTGGATCAGGACACCGGCAAGGTGACGCTCATCCGCCACATCGCGGTCGACGATTGCGGCACGGTGCTGAACCCGCTGCTCGTGGAGGGTCAGCAGCACGGTGGCCTCGCCGCGGGTGCCAGTCAAGCGTTGTTCGAAGAAGTGCGCTACGACAGCGATGGCAACCCGCTGACCGCGAACTTGATGGACTACGCGTTGCCGTCGGCAGCGGAGTTCCCGAACTTCGAGGTGCACAGCACCGAGACGCCCACACCACTGAACCCATTGGGCGCGAAGGGCATCGGCGAGGCCACCACGATCGGGGCCACCCCAGCAGTGCAGAACGCGGTCATCGACGCGCTGGCGCACCTCGGGGTGCGCCACATCGACATGCCGTGCACCAGCGAGCGCGTGTGGCGCACGATCCGCGATGCCGAGGCAGGCACGTTGCCCGATCCGTGGAGCGACCCGCCGATCGTCTTCGCCCGGATGCGTGGGGTCCACGTGGTGGATGAGGAAGGGCTGGCTGCGGCCGAAGGGATCTGAGCCGCACGACACACTTGACGCACTCGTCAGGTGCGGCAGTCACTGGGTAGGTTCTGAGCCGTGGCTCCCGAAGGTCTTCATGTCGTCCGTCATTATCAGCACCACGCCGGTCCGCCGGTGGTGCTGGTTCATGGCGCACCAGATCGGGCCAAGAACCTCGCCCATGTCGTGCACTTGCTGCACGACATGCCGGTCACGACGTACGACCGTCGTGGGTACGGCAAGTCGCTGGCTGCCGGTGCAGTCGGCCCGGGCGGGTTCGATCACCACGCGGACGACCTGTTGGAACTGCTCGACGGCACACCGTCGATCGTCGTCGGCCAGAGCGCCGGTGGGGCGATTGGTATGGCCGCAGCGATCAAGGCTCCGGAGTTGTTCCTCGCACTCGGCGTGTGGGAGCCGCCGATGGTGCCATGGACGTGGTGGTCCACCATCGGTCAGTGGGAACGCATGATGGAGTTCGCCCGCTACGACGACCCATACCAGCTGGGTGAGGACTTCAACCGCGACATTCTCGGCGATGAGCGCTGGGAACAGCTTCCCGAACGCACCCGCGAGCTGTTGCGCTCTGAGGGCGTTGCCTTCCGTGCCGACATGGCCTGCCAGGAGTCACCGTTCATGGATCTCGACCGGCTGAACGTACCGATGGTGGTGGGAGTCGGCACTGAGCACCCTGAGCCCGAGGTCGCCAGTTCCCACCGGGAGACCGCCCGGCGCACCAACGCCGAGTTGTACGTCGGAGAGGGTGCCAACCACTTCGCCCACATGGGGAACCCACCGGTGTGGGCAGGGTTCGTGCGCCACACGGTTGACCTCGCGCGCCGTGCGCATTCGGATGTGTTCGGATGAGCGATTCGTCGGAGTTCGTGCCGCAGCTGCCGTCGATGGCCGAGCTGCTCGATCTCGAGGAACTCGATCGCGATCTCTACCGCGGCATCAACGAGTTTCCCACCGCCGACCGGCCGACGTTGTTCGGTGGCCAGGTAGCAGCGCAGGCGTTGAAGGCCGCTGGGCTGACGGTGCCCGAAGGGCGCTCGCCGCACTCGATGCACGGGTACTTCTTGCGCACGGGTTGGCGCGCTCGTCCGGTCGTATTCAAGGTCGAGCGTGATCGCGACGGCAAGTCGTTCTCGGCGCGCCGTGTCAGCGCGTTACAGAACGGCGAGGTGATCTTCGATCTGACTGCGTCGTTCCATCTGCAGGAGGATGGCGGCGAATACGGCGTGGCCATGGCGCAGGGGTTGCCCGGCCCCGATGAGTGCACCGCAGAGCCGTACAACGACAACTACCCGAACGCCGAAGCGCGGCCAGTGCCGCCGTTGCACATCGACCGCTTCGGCAACCGCATCAGTTCCACCATCTGGATGAGAACCTCCGAGCGCCTCGCTGACGACCGTCTCACCCACGCCTGCGCGTTCGCGTACATGTCCGACATCGGCACCGGGTTCGCCAACGTCAAGGCTGATCGACTGCCCAGCGGCGGTCCCAGCCTCGACCATGCCGTGTGGTTCCGCACTGCGTTGCGCGCCGACGAGTGGAGCCTGATGAGGCTGTGGCCGTTGATGGCCGGCGGCGCCCGCGGGTTGTACGGCGGATCGATCCACAGCGCCGATGGCACGCTGGGAGCGATGTTCACGCAGGAAGCGTTGATGCGGCCACCCGCTGATTGACGTGCGACGGGCGATGTGCGCCGGGCAGTCATCCAACTGACGCTGGACGCCACCTCGCTGGGTCCTGCGCGTACAGGTCGCGTAGTGCGGCGTACAGCATCGGTTTGGCCTCGTTCAGTTCGGCTGGACGGCAGAAGAACACTTCGCTGCTCACGGCGAAGAACTCGGCCGGGCTGCTGAACGCGTAGGGCCGCAGCACGGCATCCGACTCGCGTGCTTCGGTTCGTTCGAACTCATCGTTCAGTACTTCGCGCCAACCGTCGAGGAATGCGCCGCGGAGCGGTGGCACGCCGTCGGCGTAGCCGTCATTCATATCGATCTTGTGGGCGAACTCGTGAATCACCACGTTGTTCCCGTGGTGCGGGTGGCGACTCTCGTACACCACGGTGTCCCATGAGAGTGCAACCGGCCCGAAGTTGGGCACGGCCTCGCCGACGATGTCGACGGCGTCGTTCGTGTAGGTGCCCGCGGCAGGACCGGAGCGCCTCGAGTTCGAGGTGGTGGAACTGGGGCGGACGATGATCGCCTTCACCTGCCGGTAGGGCCATGTGTCGTGGGCCAGGATCGGGATGGCCGCGTTGGCTGCAATCGTGACCTTTATCTCCTCGGTGATGGTCAGTCCGCTGACGCCCTCCCACGACTTGGTGCTGACCAGTTCGGCGGTGAGCAGTCG
>CAIXHI010000083.1 GCA_903919215.1 uncultured Acidimicrobiaceae bacterium | reverse complement strand
CTACAGCTCCAAGGGTGTCTGCCCGAAGGGCTACCCGGTGCCGATCCCGCAGTTGCAGTTCAGCGTCGAGTACCCGGTGTACGGCTCGACCGCTGGGATGGAGCTGTCCAGCGGCGGACTCAACTCAGGGCACGCAGACTTCATGAACGGCTGGGACCCCGCCCGCCTGCGCACCGAAGTGGAGCTATGCCTGCACCGCAACGTCGTGTGCGGTGTTGCCAGCGGCCGCAAGAGCGGCTGACGCGTTAGAGCCGCCCGGAAGCGATGACGCGCTGCAGGAACTCTGCAGTCTCGGGGCGATCGGGCGCGCTGAACAGCTTCGCCGGGGGAGCGGACTCCAAGATCACGCCATCCTTCAAGAAGCAGACCAGGTCGCTGATCTCCTTGGCGAACCCCATCTCGTGCGTCGCCAGGATCATGGTCATCCCCTGACCGCGCATATCGCGGATCACGTTCAGCACCTCTCCGACCAACACCGGGTCGAGTGCGGCGGTGACCTCGTCGAGCAACATCAGTTCGGGTTGCATCGCGAGGGCCCGCACGATGGCGACGCGCTGTTGTTGTCCGCCTGAGAGTTGGTCCGGGTAGGCGTGTGACTTGTCGTCGAGGCCGAAACGGGAGAGCAGGTCGAGTGCCCGTTCGGTGGCCTCTGACTTCGACTGCTTCAGCACCTTGGTAGGCCCGAGTGTGATGTTGTGCAGCACGCTCATGTGTGGGAACAGGTTGTAGCTCTGGAACACCATGCCGATACGACGACGGATCGGGTCGGGGTTCAGGCCGGGTTCGCTGATGTCGCACGGGCCATCGGGACCGTCGAGGAGGATCTCGCCGTCGTCGATCGGCTCGAGCAGGTTGATGCACCGCAGCAGAGTGCTCTTGCCCGAGCCACTGGCACCGATGAGGCACACCACATCGTGCTCGCCGACATCAAGCGACACGTGGTCGAGCACGAGCTTCGAGCCGAACGACTTGCGGACATTCTTGATCGCGACCTTGGGGCTCATGAGATGACCGTCCCGCCGGTGCGTTTGCGTTGACGTGCCGAGTACCAGTCGACGAGGCGCGTTTCGGGGATCGTGATGATCAGGAAGATCACTGCCGCAGCGACGAGGGGTGTGAAGTTGGCGGTGCGGTCCTTGATCGAGGTTGCCCGACGAAACACTTCGATCGGGCCGAGCAGGCTGACCAGTGCGACATCCTTCTGCAGCGACAACATGTCGTTCATCAGCGGCGGGATCACCCGCCGCGACGCCTGCGGCAGAACGACGAACCGCATGGTCTGACCGTGCGTCAGACCCAATGAGCGCGAGCCCGCGCGCTGACTCTCGTGCACACCTTCGATACCGCTACGGAACACCTCGCTGACGTAGGCGCTGTAGGCCAGCACCAGTGCGACGGGCCCCCACAGGTATGGCGAGTTCCAGGCGCCGCCGAACCCAAGAATGTGGAAGTCGCCCCAATCCTTGGTGAGCTTCGGGATGCCGAAGCCGACGAGGTAGATCGTGAGGATGACGGGTACACCGCGAAAGAAGTCGGTGTAGGCGGCGGCGAACGCTCGCAGCGGGAAGAGTGCAGGGTTACGCGTGTTGCGGAACAGCGCCAGCACCATGCCCCAGATCAGGATGAACGGGGCGCACTGCAAGAACAGCTTGACGTCCTCCCACAGGAAGCTGAGCACCTCGGGGAAGTCCTGCCGGAAACGGTCGCCGTCGAAGAAGATCTGTTTGACCTTCGGCCACCCTGCGGCGTTGGTGACCAGATACCACGTGATCGTGGCGACCGCCACCGTGGAGACGGTGGCGATGAGCACGGCCCGGCGCCGCTGTCGGCGCAGCCACAGCTGGCGCCGGGTGTCGTGCTTCGTCATGGCAGAGGACTGTAGAAGATCAGTCCTTGCCGAGTGTGGGTGCGCCGTTGTAGTCGCCCATCCACTGCTGGGTGATGGCGGCCAGCGCGCCGGACGCGGTGAGCGCCTTCAGGGCGAGGTTGGCGCACTCGGCCAGCGGGTTGTCCTTCACGAACAGCAGACCCCACTGATCGCCGGCGCCGCCAGCGTCGATCGCGAACTGACCGAAGACCTTGGTGCCCTCGATCTCAACGGCCGAGATGTACAGGCCCGTGGGCAGGTCGGTGATGATCGCGTCGATCTGCTTGTTGTCCAGCGCGGTCTTGGCATCGGCGTTGCTGTTGAAGGCGAACGGCGCCGTGTCGGGCTTGATCACGTCGGTGATGAACTGCAGGCTGGTGGTGCCGGCGGCGCCGCCCAACTTCAGCTGCTTCAAGTCGCTGAGCTTGGTGACACCGGCGGCCGGGCCGTCGGCGTAGCCGAGCACCGATTGGGCTGAGGTGTAGTACGGCTCGCTGAACGAGACGACCTTCAGGCGATCTTCGTTGATGCTGAACTGCTGCAGGTTGAAGTCGAAGTTGCTGTCGCTACCGGCAGCGGCGGTGTCGAACGAGGTGCGCACCCATGAGATGGCGGCACCTTCGAAACCCATCGACTTGGCAACGGCCAGTGCAATGGCCGACTCGAAGCCTTGGCCAGACTCGGGTTTGTCGTCGATCACGTAGGGCGGAAAGGCGGGGTCGCCGGTAGCCAGGGTGAGTTTGCCAGCTGCGAGCGTCTTGCCCTCGGCACAGGCCTTGGCGGCGTCGTCGGCAGTCACGGAGGCCAGGTCGAACTCGACCGGGCCGGCCGCGGTGGTGGGGGCCGAAGTGGTGTCGGTCTGCTTGTCGTCGCCGCAGGAGACGACAAGCAGGCCGCTCAGGGCGGCAATAGCGATGATTTTCTTCATGGTCGCCGAGGTTAGCAAAGGCGTCCATGTGAAGTTCACTTGACAATGAGACGCAAAGCGTCTTAGTGTCTCAGCCCATGACCCCCGTCACACGTGATGTCGAGACCAGAGTGCTCGATGCGGCCAAGCTGTGTACGGCCAAATGGGGGATCGCCAAGGTCACGATCGACGACATCGCCGGCGAGGCCGGTGTCAGCCGAGCGACGCTCTACCGGATGTTCCCCGGCGGCAAGGATGTGATGTTCGACGCGCTTCGTGTGCGCGAGCTCGAAGACTTCTTCACCCGTGTCGGCACGCACGTCGACGGGCACGACGACCTCGAGAGTCTGCTGATTCGCATCGTGGGTGTTGCCACCCGTGAACTGCGCGACGACCAGCACCTGTCGCTGATGCTCGCCAGCGAACCGGGCGACACGTTGAGTCAACTCACTGTCGAGGGTCTGCCGCGCATCATGCGCGTCGCCACCGTGTTCCTCGTGCCGATGGTGGATCACTACCTGCCGCGCCGCGAGTCCATCCGCCTCGTCGAACTGCTGGCCCGTCTGGTCATCAGTTACTTCCTCGCACCTTCCGAGCACGTCGACTTTGCCGACGCCGACTCGGCCCGCGAGTTTCTCCGCATCTTCGTACTTCCCGCCTTTCACGACTCACTCACCAGGAGCTGACCCTGATATGACCGTTACCCACAACTCGAACGAATCGATCATCGGACGCGCTGAGATCGACGACGTCGATGCGATCCTCTCGATCCCGATGACCGATCCGAACGAGGTCGAGCATGTCGTCAAGAACAACGCCGACACGATCTTCACTTGGGACTACACGCTGTCGCGGCCGCCGCTGCGCAAGCTGTACGAGAAGGCCAAGGCCGGTCAGTGGAACGGCAGCACCGACCTCGACTGGAGCATCGATGTCGACGTCGAGAAGACCATCGCCCAGGATCAGGCGCTGCTCGGCACTGGCCTCGACCCCAACATGTACATCGGCACGCCGGTGGAGAAGTGGGGCGATAAGGAGTGGCTGCAGTTCGGCATCGAAGGCCGCAACTGGATGCTCAGCCAGTTCCTCCACGGTGAGCAGGGTGCGCTGATCTGCACCGCCAAGATCGTCGAGACCGTGCCGTGGTACGACGCCAAGCTCTACGCCAGCACGCAGGTGATGGACGAAGCCCGCCACGTCGAGGTGTTCGCTCGCTACCTGCAGGAGAAGTTGGGCGGCGAGTACCAGGTGAACGCTCACCTGCGCATGCTGCTCGACGACATCGTCAGCGACAGCCGCTGGGACATGACCTACCTGGGTATGCAGATCATGGTCGAGGGCTTGGCGCTGGCCGCGTTCGGGTTCATGCATCAGCTGACGCAGGAGCCGCTGCTCAAGCAGCTCCTCCGGTACGTCATGAGCGATGAGGCCCGCCATGTCGCGTTCGGTGTGCTCAGCCTGAAAGAGGTCTACGACCAGATGAGCGACGCCGAGATCAAGGACCGCCAGGAGTTCGCGTTCGAGGCGGCCGTGCGTATGCGTGATCGCTTCATGCAGCAGGAGGTGTGGAACCGCATGGGCGTGAACACCAAGGACATCCTTCCGCTCGTCATCCACGATCCCACCCGGCTGGTGTTCCAGGGAATGCTGTTCAGCAAGATTGTGCCCAACTGCAAGAAGCTCGGACTGCTCGACCGCAACGACAAGTGGCTGCGTCACAAGTTCGAGGACATGAACGTCATCCAGTTCGAGGACTGGGAGAACACCGACGACGAGTACCTCAAGTTCGAGATCGGCTCGGACATGCCGTCACCCGTACCGGGCGCGTGAGCGACTGGAGTCCGGCGCAGTACCGCAAGTTCGCGGAGGAACGCGCACAACCGATCCACGACCTGTTGGCCCTCGTCGAACCGGGCCGCATCGGTCGCGCCGTCGACCTCGGGTGCGGACCGGGCGAACTGACGGTGGTGGTGGCTGATCGAACCGGTGCGTCCGACATCGTCGGTGTCGACAACTCGCCGGCGATGTTGGCCTCCGCTGCCGAGCACATCCGTGCTGGCGTCAGCTTCGCGTCGGGCGACCTGGGGGTGTGGACGTCCAAGGGCGACCACGACCTCGTGTTCGCCAATGCCAGCCTGCACTGGACTGCGGATCATCCCGCGGTGCTTGCCCGCTGGACTGCAGCGCTCGCCCCGGGTGGCCAGTTGGCGGTGCAGGTGCCGGCCAATGCCTACATGCCGGCGCACCTGTTGGCCGACGAGGTGGCTCGGCGCGAGCCGTATTGCTCAGCGATGGGCGGCGATCCGCCGCCCGACCCGGTGGCCGCGAACGTGTTGGCGCCAGAGGAATATGCGCAACTGCTGTACGACCTCGGCTTCGAACGTCAGCATGTCCGACTGCAGGTGTACCCGCACGTACTGCCGTCCACGCGGCATGTAGTGGAGTGGCTGCGCGGTACAGCTCTGACACGCTTCGAGAAGTTGCTCGACCCGTCGCTGTACACACAGTTCCTCGCTGAGTACGAGGGTGCGCTGCTGCAGCGGGTCGGCGACCATACCCCGTACTTCTTCCCGTTCCGGCGGGTGTTGCTGTGGGGCACCCTGCCCCGGTGAGCCAGGTGTCCAGTACGCTGCTCAGCGGTATGTCGCACGCCTCCGATCCGTTCTTTCGCACGTTCCAAGCGGTGCGCATCAAAGGGTTCGCCAAGGCCGAAACGATCGCGGAAGTGGCGGATCTGCCGCTGTCCGTGGTGAACGAGCACCTCGATGGCCTGCAGCAGCGTGAGTGGGCGATGTTTCGCACTGCCCGGCAACTGTGGCAGTTGACGCCCGTGGGTCGCGAAGAGCACCGTGTGGCGCTCGCCCAGGATGTGAGCGGTGGCAACCTACATGATGCGTTGGCTGCGCCGTATGCGGCGTTCCTTGCAGCGAACGAACGGTTCAAGGAGTTGTGCGGCGACTGGCAGCTGCGCGACGGCGAGCCCAATGATCACGCCGATGCCGAGTACGACCGCAGCGTCATCGACCGTTTGGTGGCGCTGGATCATGAGATCGCGCCAGTGGCGCAACAGATGGGCAGTGTGTTGCACCGATTGGTGCCGTACGGATCGCGGCTGGCACGGACGTGTCAGCGGGTGGTGGAAGGTGAAACGGAAATGTTCACGGGTGTGATGTGCGGGAGCTACCACGATGTGTGGATGGAACTCCACGAAGACTTGATTCTCACACTGGGAATGGACCGCGTTGCCGAGGGGAGCTTCTGATGGCCCGCTTCGGCCGTGTGCTTTCGGCGATGATCACGCCCTTCGACGACAGCGGTGCGCTCGACCTCGACGAGGCTCGACGACTGGCTCGTCACCTGCAGGCCGAGGGTCACGACGGTCTCGTGGTCGCCGGCACCACCGGTGAGGCGCCCGTGCTCACCGATACAGAGCGTCTCAGCCTGTTCGCTGCAGTGATCGAGGCGGTCACGATCCCCGTGATCGCTGGCTCGGGTACGAACGACACGGCGCATTCCGTGCACATGACGAAGGAAGCCACAGCGCTCGGTGCTGCCGGCGTCTTGGCGCTCTGCCCGTACTACAACCGCCCGTCGCAGGCCGGTATCGAAGCGCACCTCCGTGCGCTGGCCGAATGCACCCCGCTTCCGCAGATGGTCTACGACATCCCGGTGCGTACCGGTCGCAAGATCCTCACGTCCACACTGCTGCGACTGTTCCGCGATGTGCCGAACATCGTGGCGCTCAAGGATGCCGCCGGGAACCCGGGCGAGACCGCAGTACTGATCGCCAACGCTCCTGCCGGAGTCGAGGTGTACAGCGGCGACGACGGCCTCACTCTGCCACTGCTCGCCAGCGGCATCGTCGGTACTGTCGGTGTGGCGACGCACTGGACCGCACCCGACCACCAGGAAATGTTCGATCTGTGGGAGGCCGGCGACACTGCCGGCGCCCGCCGCGTCAATGCCCGCATGCTCGAAAGCTTCGCCTTCGAGACCGGCGACGACGCACCCAACCCGATTCCCACCAAAGCGATGATGCGCCACCTCGGTTTCAAGGTTGGCCAAGCCCGCCTGCCGATGGGGCCCGCCCCGGCCTTCGTGGAGGAGCGCACACCACAAGTGTGGGCCAACCTCCAGGCCGCCCGAACTGCATGAGGTACCTCTGATGGCAACTCCCGTCCGCATCATTTTCCTGGGTGGACTCGGTGAGATCGGCCGCAACTGCATGGCCATCGAGCAGGGTGAAGGTGACGATCGCAAGGTGCTGCTCATCGACTGCGGTCTGATGTTCCCCGACGCCGATATGCATGGCATCGACCTGGTGCTGCCCGACTTCACCTGGCTGCGCGCGAACGCCGACCGCATCGTCGGCCTCGTCGCCACACACGGCCATGAAGATCACGTCGGCGCGCTGCAGTACCTGTTGCGCGAACTCAGCTTCCCGATCTACGGCTCGGCAGTCACGCTCGGTCTGGCCCGCAACCGCATCGAGGAAGCAGGCCT
>CAIXHI010000082.1 GCA_903919215.1 uncultured Acidimicrobiaceae bacterium | reverse complement strand
GGCCTCGCGGAAGTCGTCCGTGCGCAACAACGGCAGCAACTGCAGGAACACATGGTGCACGTTCTGGTCGAACGTCTCGGTCTCAGCGGCGCGCATCATCCGCTTGATCGCCCGCACGGCCAGCGGCGCGTTGGCGGCGATCTCCAACGCCATGTCGCGAACTGCAGCGACAAACCCATCGTCGGCGACCACATGGTTGACGAGCCCCAGCTGTTCTGCCTCGGAAGCGCTGAGCGTGCGGCCGGTGAACGCGATCTCGGCGGCTTTTGCATACCCGACCATGCGCGGCAGCAACCAGGTACCACCGCTCTCGGGCAGGATGCCGCGCTTGGCAAAGCCGGGGTTCAACTTCGCCGAGGCGGTCGCAATTCGAATGTCGCACCCGAGGGCGATGTCGAGGCCATAGCCCGCAGCTCCGCCGTTCAGGGCGCAGATGACCGGTGTGTCGAGGTTGTGCAGCACCGTGGGAGGTGTCGTGCGCAGGTCGAGTTCGCCGTTCATCCCACCTTCACCACTGAGTCCACCCAGCGAACCCTTCGAGGCACCCATCTGAGCGGCCATGTCGAGCCCCGCACAGAACACCCGGCCAGCGCCGGTGAGCACGATCACCCGCACATCGCGGTCACGGTCGGCCTGGAGGAGACGCTCAGCCAGTTGATCGAGCATCAGACCGGAGATCGTGTTCATTCGCTGCGGGGCATTGAGCGTGATCGTGGCGATGTGCTCGCCAACGGCGTAGAGCACCTCGTCGCTGCTCTGCGCCGGGTTGTCGGAGGCAGTACTCGTCATGCACGAAACCGTAGCCGTGCGGTCACCCACAACCCGGACCGCATACTTGTTACCCCTCGGTATAGGTGGCTAGGATGCGACCCTCGCATACCACGGGGCCGCATTCGGCGTCCCCGACTCCTAGGGGGAGAATCACATGCAGAAAACCACAGTGCGCCGTTTGGGCGCATTGCTCGCAACCGCAGCCATCTTGGTTGCGGCGTGCGGCGACGACAAGAAGGCCGACCCGGCCACCACCACTGCCGCTGGCGGCAGCGGCGAAGGCGCCACCTGCAGCGGCGTCAAGATCGGGTTCATCGGTGCGCTCTCCGGCGACAACGGTGCGCTCGGCACGAACATGATCAATGGCGCACAGATCGCCATCGACGAGTTCAATGCCGCCAACCCGAACTGCCAGGTCGCGTTCGACACGTCGTTCGACTCGCAGGGCGATCCGGCTCAGGCCACCCCGCTCGCTGACAAGATCGTCAACGACGCCGCCATTATCGGCCTCATCGGACCGGGTTTCTCGGGCGAGAGCAAGGCAACCATGCCGAAGTTCGAGGCCGCTGGCCTGCCGATGATCACGCCTGGCGCCACCAACGCCAAGCTGTCGACCAACGGCTGGAAGATGTTCCACCGCATCCTGGCGAACGACGACAAGCAGGCTCCTGGTGTCGTCACCCTCATCAAGGACACC
This sequence comes from uncultured Acidimicrobiaceae bacterium, assembly GCA_903919215.1. Taxonomy (GTDB): domain Bacteria; phylum Actinomycetota; class Acidimicrobiia; order Acidimicrobiales; family Ilumatobacteraceae; genus UBA668. Next base: position 3,173 of record CAIXHI010000082.1, on the reverse strand, counting down.
GTCAAGGGCACCAAGGTCGGCGTCATCGATGATGCTTCCGACTACGGCAAGGGCCTTGCCGACTCGGTCCGCAGCGGTCTCGGCGCCCTCGATGTCGCCGATGCCCAGATCGACCCGAAGGCTGCCGACTTCTCGGCCGCCATCACCAAGATGAAGGACGCCGGCGTCGACACCATCTTCTACGGTGGTTACTACGCCGAGGCTGCCAAGCTGGTCAAGCAGATTCGTGACGCCGGCCTCACCGCCACGTTCGTCTCGGGCGATGGCTCGCTGGATCAGGCATTCGTCGACAACGCCGGTTCGGCCGCTGACGGTGCGTACCTCACCGCCACTGGCGCCCCGGCCGACGTGAACGCCGACTTCCAGGCTGCGTTCAACGCCAAGTTCAAGAAGGACCCGGCTCTGTACTCGCCGGAGGCCTACGACTGCGCCAAGGTGCTCCTCGCAGGCATCGCTGCCGGCAAGGTCACCCGCGCCGACCTGGCCGCCTTCGTGTCGGCCTACGACCAGCCTGGTATCACCAAGCAGATCAAGTTCGACGAGACCGGCGAGCCGGTCGGTAACGCTGTGTACTACAGCGTCGTCGAGGGTGGCAAGATCATTGCCAAGGGCCTGATCGGCTGATTCAGTCCATTCCATGAACGAGGGGGTCGGGGCCCTGTGCCCCGACCCCCTTCTTCATACCCGGTCCGTTGCAACGTGAGCCGGTCTTCAACTCCCGGGGGGGATGCGTGGATTTCAATTCCTTCGTCAACCTGTTCTGGCCGTCCACAGTCAACGGACTGGTGCTCGGCTCGATCTATGCCCTGATCGCGCTGGGGTACACGCTCGTGTACGGCGTCCTGCGCTTGATCAACTTCGCCAACTCCGAGGTCTTCATGTTCTCGGCGTTCGGTTCGTTCTTCGCGATCGACATGCTCGGCATCCCCGATCGCCTAGCCAACGGCGACGATCCGTACAAGACGGGTTTCACGTTGGTGGGTGTGTTGGCGTTGTGCCTGGTGATGTCAATCATCATCGGCGGTGCGTCCGCCGTCGTGCTGGAGCGCGTCGCCTACCGGCCACTGCGCAAACGCAATGCACCCCGCCTGGTGTTCCTCATCTCCGCCATCGGCGCCAGCTTCGCGATGTCCGAAGCCGTCGGCGAGTGGGGCACCAAACAGCGTCAGGACTATGCCCTGGCCCGCGTGTTCAAGAAGCGCCGCCTGTTCTCGATCTTCAACGCCGATGTGCGCAACGACTACGTGCTCGTCGTCATCGGCTCGCTGATCATGATGGTGATCCTCGTGCTGTTCGTGAACCGCAGCAAGGTTGGCCGCGGCATCCGGGCCGTCGCGCAAGACATGGAAACAGCACGCCTGATGGGCGTCAACGTCGACCGAATCATTCTCATTACCTTCCTCGTCGGCGGCGTGATGGCTGGCGGCGCAGCGTTCTTCTTCGAGATCTACAACGGTTCCGCCCGCTACTCACTGGGCTTTGAACTCGGTGTGAAGGCCTTCACTGCTGCCGTCCTCGGCGGTATCGGCAACATCAAGGGCGCCCTGCTGGGCGGCCTGATGCTCGGCGTCATCGAAAACTGGGGAACCAGCCTGTTCGAGTCCAACCAGAAGATGGGTTCGGTGACGGCGTTCGTGGTCCTCGTGCTTGTCCTGATGCTCAGGCCCACCGGTCTGCTGGGCGAGTCCATGGGAAGGAGCAAGGCATGAGCGAGCGGCCGCCCATCACCGGCAACGACCTTCCTCCCGGACCGCCGCCCACGGCGGCAGCCAAGCTGGCCTTCGGTGAGCGCATCGCCGCTGCGTCGGACAGCCGCCGCCGATTCTTCGCCAAGTGGAAGCAAGTACCCAAGCCGGCCCGCTGGGTCATCGGCATACTCGGCCTCGCTTTCTGTTATGCGCTGCCGTCGCTGGACTTGCCAGTGATCCCCACCACCGGCACCGACTTCAGTTCGATGCTCGCCGGCAGCGTCGTCATCTACGTGATCGTCGCCCTCGGCCTCAACGTGGTGGTCGGCATGGCTGGTCTGCTCGACCTTGGCTATGTGGGTTTCTACGCCGTCGGCGCGTACACCGTTGCCGTTCTCAGCTCCCAGCATGGCAACCTGCCGTGGCTGATCTGCCTGCCGATCGCGATGTTCGTGTCGATGTTGTCGGGTGTGCTGCTTGGAGCCCCGACGCTGCGACTGCGCGGCGACTACCTCGCCATCGTCACGCTCGGCTTCGGAGAGATCATCCGGCTACTGGCCCAGCGCTTCGATTGGTTGGGGGCCACTCCGGGCATCAGCAACATCCCGCCACCTCCGAACATCGGCCCGATCCACTTCGGCGTACTGGACAGCAAGAGCTTCTACTGGCTCGGGCTGACGATGGTCGTCATCGTCTACTTCTTCCTCAGCCGCCTGGAGCGCAGCCGCGTCGGTCGCGCCTGGACCGCCATCCGCGAAGACGAGGACGCTGCCGAGTTGATGGGCGTCCCTACGTTCAAGTTCAAGCTGTGGGCCTTCGCCATCGGCGCCGGCGTGGGCGGTATGGCCGGTTCGTTGTACGCCACCAAGACGGCGTTCATCCTGCCGCAGAACTTCGAGCTGAAGCTCTCCATCTTGTTCCTCGCCGCCGTTGTGCTCGGTGGCCCTGGCAACATGCCCGGTGTCGTCATCGGCGCTGTCGTGGTCGCCTATCTGCCCGAGCGGTTCCGCTTCCTCGACACCAGTCGCTACTTCTGGTTCGGCGTGGCGCTCGTAGTGATGATGATCTTCCGCCCACAAGGTCTGCTGCCCCGCCGTCAGCACGGCAGGCAGATCGAGCCACCATCGGAAGATCCACCCCCGTTCGAAGATGTTCGCGAAGGCGATCCGGATCTTGAAGGAGGCGCACATGGAGCAGCCACTGCTTGAGGTCGACAACGTCACGATGCAGTTCGGCGGTCTCGTCGCACTGGGCGAGGTCAGCTTCGACATCCGCAAGGGCGAGATCCTGGGACTGATCGGCCCGAACGGTGCCGGGAAGACCACCTGCTTCAACGTGATGACCGGCGTCTACCAAGCCACCAAGGGCGAGATTCGTTTCGACGGTAAGCAGCTGGCCAAACTCGACCGACACAAGATCACCCGTCTGGGTATCGCTCGCACATTCCAGAACATCCGCCTGTTCCCGGAGATGACAGCGCTCGAG
>CAIXHI010000081.1 GCA_903919215.1 uncultured Acidimicrobiaceae bacterium | reverse complement strand
GGTCCGCACTGTACGGATCTGAACGCCGACTTGTCGCGTCAGGCGACAGTGAAGCGCGGGATCGCCTCGTCGAACACGACCTTCACCGGCATCCCCACGTGAACATCATCGATGAGCACGCCGACGATGTTGGTCATCAGTCGCACCCCCTCGTCGAGTTCCACGTAGGCGATCACGTAGGGAGCGAACTCCTTGTACGGGCCGTTGCCCTTGCGCATGATCGTGAAGCTGTAGACCGTTCCGGTGCCGCGCACTTCGGTGTACGTGACCCGCGGTGATGCGCAGTGCGGGCAGAACAGACGCGGATACCAGATGTACTCGTGGCAGTCGTCGCAGCGGGGCACGAGCAGTCGACCCTGTGCACAGGCATCCCAGAACTCGGCGGTCTCCAGCGTGGGCCGCGGCGGCCGAGTCGGCAAGAACGGTGTGTCAGGCATCGGGCTGCCCCAGGATCAGCGTGCTGCTCATGTGGCGGGTGCCGAGCGCGCCACCGGTGCCGTGCGCCAGCGCGAGCTGACAGTTCGGTACCTGCACCGCAGGATGTGCCTCACCGCGGAGCTGACGCACGGCCTCGATCACCTTGGTCATGCCGCCGCGGTTGGCCGGGTGGTTGTTGCACAAGCCGCCACCGTCGGTGTTGAACGGCAGCCGGCCGAACGGGGCGACGAGGCCGCCGTCCATCACGAAGCGGCCACCCTGACCCTTCTCACAGAACCCGAGATCCTCGATCGTGACGAGCACCGTGATCGTGAAGCTGTCGTAGATGGACACGTAGTCGATATCGGCCGGCGTGACGCCTGCTTCGGCGAACGCACGCGCACCCGACCACACGGCGCCGGTGTGCGACAGGTCGATACGGCCACGGTTGGTGTCCTTCGCCGCTTCACCCTGACCCAGCAGCTTCACGCTGCGACGCGGCAGGGTGGCAGCGATCTCGGGGCTGACCACCACAATCGCTCCCCCGCCGTCGGTGACCACGCAACAGTCCATGCGGTGCAGTGGATCAGCCACGAGTGGCGACGCAAGCACTTCCTCCACCGTGACGACATCGCGGAGGAAGGCGTGGGGGTTGTGCTGCGCGTGCAGCGAGGCCGCCACTTTGATCTCCGCCAACTGCGCACTGGTGGTGCCGAACTCGTACATGTGCCGCTGTGCGGCGAGTGCGTAGTGCGCCACGATGGTGGCGCCCCACAGGTTCTCGAACTCGCTCTCCGGCGCAGGGGCAGCTCCCGATGAGCCCGGCTGCGCTCCACCGTTGCGGGGCGTGCCAGCCAACGTGATCAGCGCAACCGACGCGTGGCCTGCCTTGATCATCGCTGCGGCATGGCCGACATGCACGAGGTACGACGAACCGCCGGTCTCGGTGCTGTCGTACGTGCGACAACGCAGACCGAGGTACTCCCCCATCGAGATCGGCCCGAACCCCGGGGCGTCGCCCGCGCAGTAGTACGCGTCGACATCGGCCATCGTCAGACCGGCGTCGGCGAGCGCCCCGACCGCGACCTCCGCATGAATCTGCGGAACGGTGCGGTCGGGGATATCGCGTCGTGGGTGTTCGTACGCGCCAGCGATGAACGCCGCGCCGCGCAGGGACATGAGTGTCGTCAGATCCGCTCGATGACGATCGCCGGGGCCATGCCACCGGCGGCGCACATCGTGACTAGGCCGAACTGCAGGTCGCGACGCTCGAGCTCATCGAGCAACGTGCCGATCAACAGGGCACCCGTGGCGCCGATGGGGTGACCGAGGGCGATGGCGCCACCGTTGACGTTGATCTTGTCTCGGTCGATACCGAGGTCGCGGATGAACTTCTCGGGCACCACGGCGAACGCTTCGTTGACCTCGAACAGGTCGATGTCGTCGAGTGTGAGACCGGCCTTGGCGACTGCCTTACGCGCGGCCGGGCCGGGAGCGTTCAGCATCAGCGTCGCGTCGTCGCCCATGTTGACGGCCGCGCGCACGCGAGCGCGGGGCTTCATACCGTGCGCCCGGGCGTACTCGGGGCTGGTCATCAGGATCGCTGCCGCGCCGTCGACGACGCCGCTGGAGTTGCCAGCGTGGTGCACGTGGGTGATCTCCAGACCGGGGAACCTGCGCAGCACCATGCTGCGGTAGGTGTCGCCGGCCTCGTTGAGCACGACATCGGCGAGGGCCTCGAACGACGGCTTGAGGCCGGCAAGTGATTCCATCGTGGTCTGCGGGCGGGGGAACTCTTCGCGGTCGAGGGCGAGGGTGCCGTCGGGGCGGTACACGGGCACGAGGCTGCGATCGAAGCGACCCTCGGCGATGGCGACGGCTGCACGGCGCTGCGACTCGAGCGCGAGCTCGTCGAGCGCCTGACGGGAGATACCTTCCAGCGAGGCGATCGCGTCGCCAGCAACGCCCTGGTTGGTCTGCGGGTGCAGCGCACGCAGCACCTCGTTACCAGCGTCCATGAACGGACCACGCGCTGCCGGGTGAGCGTTGGCGGCATAGGACGACATCATCTCGGCGCCGCCGGCGATGACGACATCTTCGAAGCCGGCCATGATCGAGGCAGCGGCGAGGTTGGTGGCAGTGATGCCCGAACCGCAGAAGCGGTCGAGCGTGACGCCGCTGACGACCTGCTCGTAACCGGCCGAGAGCAACGCCATACGTCCGAGGTCGCCACCCTGGGTGCCGACCTGGGTGCTGCAACCGAAGATCACGTCGTCGACATCGGCGGTATTGAGGTTGTTACGCACGGCGAGCGCCTTGAGCACGGTGGCACCCAGCTCCTGCGGGTGGATGTCGGCGAGGGCGCCCTTGCCGACCTTGCCGATACCGCGGGGTGTGCGGACGGCGTCGATGATCCAAGCTTCGGACATGGCAGCTCCTTGTGCGGTCGGCCACGACAGCCGGTTCAAACAACTGACCAAATTACCGCGGCATCACGCTGACGGCGCAATCGGCCCAGCATCCACAGGCCCAGCATCCACAGGCGCGGCCGGAAACTGGTAGCCGAGAGTGGTGACCGTGAGGTGAGCGAACGGACCGTCGCCGAGCGCCCCGTGTAGGTGAACTTCGCCGGGCTGGGCGGCGATGTGGGGCCCTTCCACCCAGTGCGGCAGGAGTGTGGCCCGAGCCGCCGGGACATCCTCGGACATCTCGGCCATCGCCGCGGCGCTGAAGAACTTCACGACGCGGAGCCTAGGCTCCGCACATTCGGTGAACGCAGGGGGAACGGGGATGGCACAAGAACAGAAGCGCGGCCGAGCGATCGCGATGACGAAGGGCGAACTCGACGCGTTCCTCACGACGGAGAAGACCTGCCGTCTCGCGACGGTGGATGCCAAGGGTCAGCCGCATGTGTCGCCGGTGTGGTTCGTGTGGGACGGCGAGCACATGTGGATCAACTCACTCGTCCGCAGCCAGCGCTGGACGGACGCGATGCGCCATCCGCTGGTAGGTCTGACGGTCGACGCTGGCACCGAGTACTTCGAACTGCGCGGAGTGGAGATCACCGGCACGATCGAAGCCGTAGGCGACATCCCGCGCACCGACAGCGGTCCCGACCCGCTGGTACAGATCGCTGAGTCCGGGTTCGGCACCAAGTACTCGGGCGGCACCTACACCCCAGATGGCCGTCACGCGTGGCTGAAGATCACCCCCACCAAGATCGCCAGTTGGGACTTCCGCAAACTGCCCAGCTGAGTGGCGCGTCACCGGCCGACCACAGCCCCATCTCTTCTCGCCGCCCACCCGCCGTCTGTGTCGCGGGTGCACCGCGCACGCGTGGTGGTGGCGGCCGCGACACAGACAATGGCTGTAGCACCAACCCGGGGTGGCAGACGGTTGGCGGGTTAGCCTCGCCGCCATGCGCGCTGTCCGTTGTGCCGATCATCAGGTCTCGGTCGTCGAGGTGCCTGAGCCGACAGGCGAGGGTGTGCGCGTCCGCATCGCAGCGGCCGGGATCTGCGGCAGCGATCTGCACATGGTCGACCTGATGCCCACGCCCGCCACGCTGGGTCACGAGTTCGCCGGCTGGTTGCCCGATGGGCGTCTCGTCGCGATCGAACCGATCGGCGCGTGTGGCATCTGCGAACCGTGCCGAGACGGACGCCCGTACCACTGCCGCAGCGGGTTGCGGATGTTCGGTGCAGCACACGACGGCGGCATGGCCGAAATGTGCGTCGTGCCCGAGTCCACGATCGTGGCGCTCCCCCCGTCCGTGCAGGCAAAGGACTCGTCGCTCGTCGAGCCGCTCGCTGTGGCGGTGCACGCGGTGCGCATGGCGGGCAACCTGCGCGGCTTGTCCACCGCCGTCATCGGCGGGGGCACGATCGGGTTGTGTCTGGTGCCGTCGCTGCAGGCCGTCGGCGTGAACGCTGTCGACGTGCTGGCCCGCCACGACCACCAGGTCGAGGCTGTCGCTCGACTCGGCGGCACATTGGGCGAGTTCGGCCGCAACAAGTGGGACGTGGTGTTCGACGCCGTCGGTACGGGCGAGTCGCTGGCTCAGGCAGTGAAGATGTGTCGCCCCGGCGGACGCATCGTGCTGGTCGGCATGTACTGGGACGGATCAGTGCCGTTACCGGGTATGGAGTTGATGTCGAAGGAGATCGTGATCATCCCGTCGATGATGTACGGCAGCCACGGTCGTGTACGCGACTTCGACCTCGCCGCCAAGGTGCTCGCCGACCGGCCGGAGATCGGTGCCACGCTCATCACTCACCGCTTCCCACTCGACGCCGCGGTCGAGGCCTTCGCCGCTGCTCGCGACCGTAAGTCGGGCGCGATCAAGGTCGTGCTGGAGCCCTGAGGTGAACTCCACGGCACTCGCCGGCCTACGCATCTGCGACCTCTCTGGGCAACTCGCCGGCGCCGGAGCGACGCGCACGCTTGCAGCCTTCGGCGCGGAGGTCATCCGCATCGAAGATCCCGTGCGCAAGGGTAAGTGGGATCTGCTGCGCGGCGTGCCACCGTTCAGGGAAGGCCAACGAGGCATCGACGCCGGTGGTGCGTTCAACAACCACAACGTCGGCAAACAGGGCATCACCCTGAACACCCACACCGAACGCGGGAAGGAACTGCTGGCCGAACTCGTGAGCATCTCCGATGTCGTCACCGAGAACTTCTCCGCCGAGGTAATGGAGAGTTGGGGGTTCGGTTACGAGCGGTTGTGCGAGCTGCGACCCGGCGTCATCTATGTATCGAACTGCGGGTTCGGACACACCGGTCCGTACCGCCAGTTCCGCACGTGGGGCCCGATCGTGCAAGCCGTGTGCGGGCTCACATGGTCGGTCGGTCAGGCCGACCAACCGTCTGCCGGCTTCGGCTTCTCGTACATGGATCATCACGGTGCGAACCTGATGGTGTTCGCGATCCTCGCGGCACTCCACCATCGTCGACGCACGGGCGAGGGGCAGTGGATCGACATGAGCACGGTCGAGTCCGGCGCAGCGATGCTGGGACCGATGGTGCTCGATTTCACCGTCAACGGTCGGCCAGCGCGCCGACCGGGGATGCCGGCATCGAACCGCGGACACCATCCGCTGATGGCGCCGCACGGCATCCACCCCGCCCTGGGTGACGACGAGTGGGTTGCGGTGGTGTGCCGCACCGATGCGGAGTGGGCAACGCTGGCATCCATCCTCGGTGTGGATGAACCAGCGTGGGCCACCGTCGATGCTCGTCTCGCGGCACACGACGCACTGGACGAGCGGGTGTCCGCGTGGACCCGACGGCACGACAAGTTCGAGGTGCAGGCGCGACTGCTCGCTGCGGGTATCCCCGCCGCCGCAGTGCAGTCACCGCAGGAGCGCACCGATTGCGATTCGTCGACCGCTCGCTGGGGGCTGTTCCCGGAAGTGACGCACTCGTTGATGGGCGCGGTGCGGGTGGATGGCATCCCCCTGCACCTGTCGGCCACCGATTGGTCGATGTCCACCGGCGCACCGATGCTCGGGCAACACAACCATCAGGTGCTGGCCGGGCTACTCGGCCTCGACGATGACGAGATCGCACGACTGGAGGCGGACGGTGTCATTTGATGCGAGCGCCCACACCGGGCCGCTGACCGGACTGCGCGTGATCGAGCTCGCAAGTGAACACGCCGCCTACGCCGGAAAGTTGCTCGCCGACTACGGCGCCGAGGTCTTGCTCGTGGAGCCCATCGGAGGCCATCGCACTCGCACATTCGGTCCGTTCGCAGATTCGCTACCCGAGACGCACCCCGACCGGTCGCTCTGGTTCTGGCACTACAACACCTCGAAGCAGGGTGTGCAGATCGACCTCGACACATCGGAGGGTGCGGATCAGTTCCGCAACCTCGTGGGCTTCGCCGACATCGTGCTGGAGGGCGAGACGCCGGGCCGGCTGGCGGCGCTCGACCTGGATCACGGGCAGATCGACCCGCCGACCACGGTGTGGGTCAGTGTCACGTCGTTCGGGCGCAACGACCCGCGCAGCCTCGACCCGTTCAGCGACCTCACTGCAATCGCCGGCGGTGGCCTTGCATGGAATTGCGGATACGACGACCACTCGCTGCCGCCAATGGCGCCACTGGGCAACCAGGGCTACCAAACTGCATCCATCTGGGCGGCGGTCGGAGCGCTCATGGCGATCGAGGCCCGAGCGCGTACGGGTGAAGGTCAGTTGGTCGACGTCAGCATGCACGCCGCGGTCAACGTCACCACGGAGCAGGCCACGCAGTGGTGGCTGGTCGCCGAGAAGACCGTGCAACGTCAGACAGGTCGCCACGCGTTGCACCTTCCCACCGAGTCGATCGTCGCGATCGCCGCCGATGGACGCGAGGTGCACACCGGCTTCCCGCCGCGCACGCTCGACGAGTTGATCAAGCTCGTGCGCTGGATCGACGATGAAGGCCTGCGCGATGAGCTGCCGTTGACGACCCTGCTCGACCTTGCGATCGAGCAGGGCGGGATGGATCTCGCCAAGTTGTACGAGGACGAGTTCACACAGGAGTGCTTCCGCACGTGCCGCGATGCGATCGTGTTGTTGGCGGAGCACCACACCGCCGACAACTTCTTCCTGCTGGGTCAGCGCCGCGGGTTCGCCGTGGGCATGATCTTGTCGCCCGAAGAGACGATGGCCGACCCGCACATCGTCGCTCGCGGCTTCCCGACCCCGGTACATCAGCCACAACTCGGTCACACGATCGTGCACACCGGCCTGCCGATCCGCTTCACCGGCTCTCCCGGAGAGATCAGCGCGGCGCCGACGCTGTCGTGACTCGCTGAACCCGAGGGCGCCCAACGGAGCCCTCCCGATTACCGTTGCCCGCATGAGTGACAGCCCCGCACCCGCCCACAGCCGCACCGATATCGACGGCGGGGTCATCACCGTCACGTTCACCCGCGACGACAAGCGCAACGCCGTCAGCCCGGCGATGTTCGCCGCGATCGCCGACGCGCTCACTGCCCTTGAGACGCAGGACGATCTGCGCGTGCTGGTGATCCGTGCCGAGGGTCGTTTCTTCACCTCGGGTGTCGACATCGCCGGCATGGCGGGCAACCTCGGCGAGGGCACCGACGGCGTGGTGCGCGGTAGCAACATGCGCCGCCAGTACCGGGCGCAGGCGAACCACGATCTGTTCGATCGCATCGAGGCCGTCGAGAAGCCGGTGATCCTCGCCGTGCACGGGCCGTGTCTCGGTGTAGGAGTGGAGATGGGCTCGTCGTGCGACTTCCGCCTGGCCGCCGACACCGCCGCGTTCGGCCTGCCCGAAGTGCAGAACCTGTCGGTGATCCCTGGTTCAGGTGGCATCAGCCGCCTCACCCGCCTGGTCGGCCCGCACTGGGCCAAGTGGTTGGTGATGAGCGGCGAACTGGTGCCGGCTGCGCAGGCGCTGAACATGGGCTTCGTGCACCAGGTGTACCCCGCTGCCGAGTTCGATGCCGCGGTCGCTGCATTCGCCTCGAAGCTGGCCGGGTTCTCCCGTGAGGCGCTCGGCGTCGCCAAGGTCACCATCGACATCGCTGCCGAGGTCGATCGCCGCACCGCTCGCGAGGTCGACCGTCTGGCGCAGACGCTGCTGTTCACCTCACCCGAGTACATGGAGAAGGTCAACGCCTTCCTCAAGAAGTAGGCGTTTCCCGGCGGGACCCCTTTGTGGCTATGTGGTTTGAGACACCGTCGGGTTGATCGCTGTGAGCGGTTGGCCGTGAAAGAGAGTCTCATAATGTCGTATGCCGTTCATCGTCTTGTTGCGCAGGCTGGTCCG
>CAIXHI010000080.1 GCA_903919215.1 uncultured Acidimicrobiaceae bacterium | reverse complement strand
GTGGGCCGCGGCGGACGAGGCGAACATGCGCATCGCCTTCCACATCGGCACAGACGGTGAGAACATCATGTTCCGTGGTCGCGGTGGGGCGATCCTGAACTTCGCCGAAACGACGTACGGCGGCCAGCGGGCTGTCGCCCAGCTGATCTCTTCGGGCGCGTTCGACCGGCACCCCGACCTGAAGGTGTTGGTGTCCGAGGGTGGAGCGACATGGGTTCCGTTCCTCGGCGACCGTATGAACGAGATCGTGCGGCAGCAGCCATTTTTCGTGTGGCCGAAGTTGAAGATGCTGCCGAAGGAGTACATGAATCAGAACGTGTACGCGTCGTTCCAGCACGACGAGACGGCCATTCCAACGATGACGGCGATGGGCTACCGGAACGTGATGTTCGGGAGTGACTACCCGCACCTCGAAGGCACGTACGGTCACACGCAGGACACCTTGCACCAGCTGTTCGACGGAGTCGATGTCGAGGTACGCGAGCGCATCACGACCGGCGCGTTCCTCGAGCTGTTCCCCCATGTCGGGGCGGCGCCAGGCTGACGCAGTGTCTGCGGTTCCCAGGAACCGCACTCGACGAATCAGCGTGTCGCACCATTCCCGAGTGGGACGTTGCACCCTTGGTGTCGTCTGCCACTCGGGTGCACTCCTGCCACTCGGGCCGGAGCCCTGCCACTCGGGCCGGGGCCCTGCCACTCGCCGGAGGCGGTTCCTGGGAACCGCACGGCTCTGTTGCGTTGGCTGTGGCACCCACATCCGGGGGAGTCTGCGGGGATGGGGCGTCGTCGTTGCCCAGTGTGTCGTCAGGCGAGTGTGTCGTTCGTCGGGTTCCGGTTCCCGCCCGAGGTGGTCCTGCTGGCGGTGCGCTGGTATCTGCGGTACGGCCTCTCCTGCCGCGATCTTGAGGAACTGCTCGCTGAACGCGGGATCGATGTTGATCACGTCACCTCGTACCGGTGGGTGCAACGGTTCACGCCCTTGGTCATCGACGTGTTGGTGTCATCCAGGCGCGACACCCGGGCTGCGAAGCGGTTCTTCACGACGACGATCGGTGCCCATGGCGAACCGGAGGTGGTGACGACAGATCGGTCGCCGGCGTTAGCGCGAGCCATCGTCGAGGTGGTGCCCGATGTCGCACATGGCACCACCCAGTACGCGAACAACCGGGTGGAGGCCAAGCACGCCCGTCTGAAGACGCGGCTGAGGCCGATGCGCGGCATGAAACAGGATCGGACGGTGACGGTGGTGATCCGCGGTCACGCGTTCATCCAGAACCTGCGACGCGGCCACTACGAACTCGGCGTTCACGCCCAACCGAAGGTGATCGTCGCGGCAGCGTTCGACGAGCGTCTCAGAGCTGTCTGAACTCGACCGAGCCACCGCCGGTCGCTGAGCGCGCCTCGCGATCCGCCCACGCAACAGAGCCGGTGCAACAGCGGGCAAAGTCGCCAGTCGGTAGCCTCTTGGCGGATCGAGAGGCCCGCGGCACCAATTGCGTGCCACGTTCCGTTCCATCCCCGCCTCCGTAGCTCAGTGGATAGAGCAACGGTTTCCTAAACCGCAGGTCGCAGGTTCGATTCCTGCCGGGGGCGCTGTGTGATGTCGCGAGAC
>CAIXHI010000079.1 GCA_903919215.1 uncultured Acidimicrobiaceae bacterium | reverse complement strand
TGTAGGGCAGTTCCAAGGTCATGTCTGGGCGGGGCACACCGACCAACACCACGGTGCCCGCGAGATCGCGAGCCTGGAAGGCCTGTTGGTAGACCTTCGGATTGCCGATGGCTTCGATACAGACGTCGGCACCATTGCCACCCGTCACCGAGCGGATGTACTCGACAGGGTCGACCTTCGAGGAGTTGCACGTGTGGGTAGCACCAAATCCCTTGGCCCACTCGAGCTTGCGGTCGTCGATGTCGACCGCGACGATCGTGGTGGCACCAGCCAGGAGGGCTCCGGCGATGGCCGCATCGCCCACGCCGCCGCAACCGAAGACAGCGACCGAATCACCGCGGCCGACGTTGCCAGTGTTGATCGCGGCGCCGATACCCGCCATCACGCCGCAACCCAGCAAACCGGCAGTGGCCGCCGGCACGCTCGCATCGACCTTGGTGCACTGACCAGAGTGGACGAGCGTCTTCTCGACGAAGGCGCCGATGCCGAGCGCTGGTGACAACACTGTGCCATCGAGCAGCGTCATCTTCTGAGTCGCGTTGAACGTGCTGAAACACAGGTGCGGCTTCCCCTTCAGGCAGCTGCGGCAGGTGCCGCAGACCGCACGCCAGTTCAGGATGACGAAGTCGCCAGGCTGCACATTGGTGACACCGGCACCGACCGACTCCACCACACCGGCGGCCTCGTGGCCGAGCAGGAACGGAAACTCATCGTTGATGCCACCCTCGCGATAGTGAAGGTCGGTGTGGCACACACCACACGCCTGCACTGCGACGACGGCTTCGCCCGGGCCCGGGTCGGGCACCACGATCGTCTCGATCGTCACCGGTGCACCCTTGCTGAGCGCGACCACACCACGAACCTGCTGAGCCATTGCTCCTCCTTCGACAGTTGCCGAGACTAGCGAACCCTGGCCTTGTCCAGCAGCGCCAGCACCTCACCCAACCACTCGATGCTCTCCTGCGTGATCGGATCCACCACCAACTGCAGGTGCGATGCCCCGACAGCGGCAAAGGCGGCGAGTTGTTCGGCCACCTGTTCCACCGAGCCGCTGATCGGAGCGATACCCGAGTTCGAGTCACCCATGATTCGTCCTCCCCCACCTGGCGCTTGCACGTACACGGCCGCGGTGCACAGCACTTCGTCGGGGTCGCGGCCAAGCGCAGCACACAGTTCACGCACCGGGCCCGCCACCTCGGCCAGACCCTCCGGTGTGTTGCCGAACTGGTTCCACCACACGTTCCAGCCACGCACGTACGGCAGCGTGGCGCGCAGCATGCGCGGACCGATCGAGCCGACCATCAACGGCGGCCCACCGGGTCGCACGGGCGGCGGATCGATGACGCAACGGTCGAGCGAATAGAACTGCCCGATGTGATCGACCACTTCGCCGGCGAGGAGGCGACGGATGAGGTCGAAGGACTCCACGAAACGAGCCACCCGTTGGTCGAACGGATGCCCGAACGCCTGGTACTCACGCTCGTTCCAACCGGCACCGAGACCGAGGATCAACCGGCCACCGGAGATGGCATCGACCGTCGCCGCCTTCTTGGCCAGCATCGCCGGATTCCGGAACCCGGTACACGCCACGAGCGGGCCGATCGCCACCCGTTGCGTGACGGCCGCAAGTGCAGCAAGCGAGGTCCACACTTCCCAGGGTCCACGAACAGAACCATCGGGCAGGTCGTAGAGCAAGTGGTCGCCGACCCACAGCGAATCGAAACCGACCTCTTCGGCGGTCTTGGCCATGACTACCAACTCCGGCCATGGCACACGCCGCTCGACCTCGGGGAGTTGCACACCGATACGACACGAACCAGACATGTCGTCAGCCTAGGGATGCGACGCGAGATGAACGACAGCACCCACACGCGCCATGATGGCGCAATGCATCGTTCACGGTTGCCCATCCCGGCTCCCGCTCTCCTGTGCGCGGTGTTGCTGCTCGGGTGGATGGTCACCGGCTGCAGTCGGCTGCAGTCGATCGGTGCCAATCCGCCGACCACTACCTCCATCGCTCCGTGGACCACTGCGCCAGACGCCGCGCTGTGGAGTCCGATCATGTCGCTGTGCACGATGGCCAACGACGAGGCGCTCGCCGATGCGCAGCAACTGTTACCGCTGGACAGCACTGCAGATCCCAGCAACCTTGCCGAGTACTACCGCCATCGGGCAGCTCACATCGATGCGCTCGTCGACGAGTTCACACATCTGGACGCACCCGCTGCCGTGGCCGACAAATGGACCGCAGCGCTGCAGGAACTCACCGTCTCCGCCACATGGGCGCGAACTGTGGCCGACAGGGTCGAGGCGAACGGCCTCAAGGTGGACCAGACGCCCCCTCCGGGCCTGGAACACTTCCGGGCGCTGATGCCCTACGGCGCGTGCCACGACCTGCTCGACGTGAACTAGACACCCGGCATGAGGATCGTGAAACCGCTCCCCCGTCGACTCGACGAGGTCACGCCACAGTGGCTCACCCGGCTACTCGCCCAACGCTGGCCCGGCATCGTCGTGCACTCCTTCGACGAGATCGAGTGCAAGAACAGCCACACCACCAAGTTGCGCGTCCACCTGCACCTCAACGACATCGGGCTCGCCGCTGGCATCCCCGAACAGGTGTGCTTGAAGGCGAACTGGTCGGGGATGAAGACCGGTCAGATCACCGAACGCGAGGCTCGCTTCTATGGTCTCATGCGCGACAGCCTCGACTGCCCGATCCCGGTCTCCTATTTTGCCGACTGGGACACCGACGGCAGTGGCAACGGGATCGTGATGATGGAAGACCTCGCGGTCTCCCCCGGTCGCTTCGGCCTCAGTGATGACGCTCTCGGTGTCGACGGGGTTGCCAAGGGGTTGGAGACGTTGGCGCATGTGCACGGCATTCTCTGGGATGACCCGTCGCTCGCCACATCCGACTGGTTGCCGAACTCGATGGGTACCGACAACGACACCGAACAGGTGATCCAGTACTGGCACTACATCCAGTACAACCTCGCCGATCCGGCATACGCGGCCGTCGTCCCCGGATGGGTCTACGAAGCTCCAGAGCTGATGCATCATGCGCTCGATGAGTTGTCCGCGTACGAGGCAGCGCTGCCTGGACCACGCTGCCTGGTGCACGGTGATGCGCATCAGGGCAACAGCTTCCTTCGTGCCGATGGTCAGCGGATCTGGGTCGACTGGCAACTCGTGCGTCGCGGCACACCGTTCCGCGATGTCAGCTACTTCATCATCAGTTCACTCACCGTGGACGAG
>CAIXHI010000078.1 GCA_903919215.1 uncultured Acidimicrobiaceae bacterium | reverse complement strand
GGTGTTGGCCGAGGTGCGCGCGGCTGCGGAGGCCGGCGACGCCGAGACAGCACTCGCCGCCGCAGCTCGGATGCGCATCCTGTGTGCACACCGTCGTGGGCCGTACGGCGTGGATACCTGGAACCAACTCGGTGAGCGCTGGATGTGCGACGATCGTCCGCAGAGCACGTGGTTCGCCGGACGGCCGTTGTTGGCCACGAGTAACGATGCTCGCCTCGGTCTGGCCAACGGCGACACCGGTGTGGTGGTGCGCCACGAGGGTCGTCTGGTGGCGGTGTTCCGCACGGCGCTCGGGGTGCAGCGGTTCGAACCGGTGCAACTGGAAGCGGTCGAGACAGCGTATGCCACCACGGTGCACAAGAGCCAAGGCTCGGAGTACCCCACAGTGGTGCTCGTGCTGCCGCCGGCCACCTCGCCATTGGCCGGACGCGAGCTGGTCTACACCGGTGCCACTCGCGCCCGCACCACACTGCACGTCGTGGGCAACGAAGCCGCCATCACCACGTCACTTCGTGTGGTGGCTCACCGCATGAGCGGCCTCACCGACGCCTTGCGCGACTGAGTCGCGCCACCGTCGGAAACGCAGCCGGTCGTCGGGGGCGTTGGTTACCGCACTCGCTGTCTCCAACAGGTAGCCGGCGATGTCTGCGTAGTCGAACTCCTGCGGACCCTTCAGCAAGAACGCACGGGCTTCGCCGCGTGTGATGCGCGAGGCGAAGCCCGTGGTGCGGTTCATGCCACGAGCAGCGTCACGGAATGCAAATGTCGCGACCCTTGAGGTGTTTACAGAATCTGAAACGGGAGCCGGAGAAGTCGACGTCAGCTCCGTACGTTCCAAAACCGCGCCACTTTCCGCCAGCACCGTATTCCCCATGCACGGTCACGTGGGGGTCCACCGTCAAACCGTCTGCCGACGAGATGCCGAGCGTGACGTTGCCCGAGAAGTCACCCCGAAGGCCGCCCCATTTACTACCGACCGAGTCGGACCCGCTGAAGTACGCCGAGGTGGACGCGTTGAAGCCCCAACCGCCGTCGAGGTCGGTATCCGGGATGTTGAACGGGATGCCCTTGAAGGTCGAGGAGAAGTTGAACTTCGGAGTCACGGTGCCCGCACAGGGACCGGAGAGGCAGACGACGAAGCCGAGTTTTGCCGGGACCGTGATCAGCCCGAGGTCGATCCGCGGATTCATCACGAGGTTCAGCTTCGAGATGTTCGGCGTCAGGTCGACCCAAGCGGTGCTGAACGCGCCGCTGGCTCCCGTTTCCGACTTGAATCTGCCACCGAACGAACCCGAGGCGCGGAACACTGCTTTCGGGACGAAGTTGTTGGCGATTGACTGGCTGAAGCCGACCTCGAAGCTCTTCAGAACTCCCCCATTGGGGAACGTGCCGGAGCCGCTGAACGCGTAGGAGCCCGGTTCGTACGAACCGCTCACCGTCACCTGCACGCCCGCAACACTCAGCGCGCCCGTCGCCTCCACTGCGACGAGTGCTGTGCCGAGACGCTTGACCGTCGCCGCCATGGTGAGGTTGAACCCGCCGATCGACAATGCACCGGAGCCCGTTCCGGTACAGCCAGTGATGGTGTTGCAGCTTCCGAAGATGTCGATACGTGCAGCGCCGCCGACCTTGATCCCGCCGCTGATATCGACGCGCGGAAGCAGTGTAAAACCTCCGTAGGCGGCGAAGATTCGAAGCGAACCGTCGACACGGATGTTCTCACTGGGGTTGGGGTTGTCGACGGTGAGCCACGCCCGCATCGACGGAGTCTTCGGTGCGCCTGGCGGGCCGCTGGGGTTTGGGTTGTAGGCCGCGAAGAGGTTCACTGCGACGGCAAACACCTTCGCCTTGGCGCGTATCTGCACACCCGCCGGGACATCGAAGATTCCCACCGAACAGCCGATCGGAGAGACGAGCAGGCTGAAGAACGTCGCAGTGACGATCTCGGACTTCGCTGGCAGTGCCATGATCGGAGTCGCGCTGTCGGGGTTGCCGACGTTGACGGACAGGCACGGGCTGACGGTCGAGAGGTTCATCACGAATGACACGGGGATGTTCTCGTTGGAGTCGATCCCCATGTATTCGCGCAGCTTGCCAGGAAGCGTTCCGTCGCCAGCGAGACCGACCGAAACGTACGGCCAGATGCCGGGTGTGATTCCGATCTGGAGCGCCACCGAGGTGAGGTTCAGCCCGGTGATACCGAAGATGTTCGGCCAGACACTGGCACCGTTCGTTCCGACCGCAGAGATTGCAATGGTGAACGTCGGTGAGTTCTCGGCGTAGCACACCGTGGGGGCCACGACACCCGGTAGCTGCGGGCCGATCGCTGGGCCTGCGGCAGCACACACGCTCACATATTTCGCAGCAAGCACGAGATCGATCGGGCTGTTGCCGTCGATCTCCATCGTTCCGTTGGCTGCCAGTTGGAACCCCAACTCTGAGCCGATCTTCGGCTCCAAGTTCAAGATGGCAGTGAAGACGAAGCTGGTGATCGTGGTCTTGACGTGTGGAATCGGTGGCAGTTTGATGCTGGCCGGAATCACTGCACTGATCTTGATCAATCCGGAGGTCGTGTAGGTGGCGTAGGCGCCGAAGTTGTCCTTCGGAATGCCAAGATTTTCGTTGAGCCACTTGGGGGTCGGCAGCGAACCGGCAAACACGTACGTCCTCGGAGGGATACGCACGACGGTGCCGAGAATCTTCGCCGAAACGTCCTGCTGGGAAGAGAAGTACGCAATGCTCGACATGCTGGCGTCGCCCAACTTCGGCTTGTTGCTGATTGAGCCAACTGTCACCGTCCCGCCGTCGGCGTAGGCAACCGATAGCTGGCGGAGGTTCCATCCACCGATCTTGGGGATGTTGATCCGACCATCGCCGCGCACGAGAACATCGAAGCCACCGTTTGCCGATCCGCTGTCCACGATGATGTCGCCGGCGAGGACGGCGAACGTGGTCTCGCTGGCTGCAATCCGGATGCTGAGTGCGCTCATCGCGATGTTGCCGGTGTCCGTCACCAGGCTGGCGGTGGCATCAGTGGCGAAGAGACCCTCCATGACGAAGGCGCTCGAGCTGAGGTTCACTGCTGCCTGGTAGGTGCCGGATGCTTGTAGGGGGAGTCCGCTTCCGAGGTTCGCGAAGAAGCCGGGGTTTGCAGCCGCGTCTACGACGGCGATGCTCAGGTACACCG
>CAIXHI010000077.1 GCA_903919215.1 uncultured Acidimicrobiaceae bacterium | reverse complement strand
CTGCTACGTTCGCAGCCGTGCGCGTCGTGATGTTCTCCTGGGAGTACCCGCCGCTCGTCGTGGGAGGTATCGCCGCCCACGTCGACGGCTTGGCGCGAGCAATGCATCGTGCCGGCCACGAGGTGGTGGTGTGCAGCCTGCACCACCCGGGCGAACCCGAGGACTCGGTGGTGGACGGCGTTCGCGTGCTGCGCGCCGACATCGCCCTTCCGTGGCTACCCGACGACGATCTGGTGGCGCGTATGGCCTCGGCCAACCACCAACTCGTACAACTCATCGCCCAGTTGGGCGACTGGCGACCCGACATCATCCACGCGCACGACTGGATGGTGGCGTGGGCCGGCGACACGGTAAAGACGTTGCTGGGCGTGCCACTCGTGGCCACCATCCACGCCACCGAACGCGGCCGCCACGGGGG
This sequence comes from uncultured Acidimicrobiaceae bacterium, assembly GCA_903919215.1. Lineage (GTDB taxonomy): Bacteria > Actinomycetota > Acidimicrobiia > Acidimicrobiales > Ilumatobacteraceae > UBA668. Next base: position 1,298 of record CAIXHI010000077.1, on the reverse strand, counting down.
GCATCTGCCACCCGGCCTACCGGGGACGATCAACGCCATCGAATGGTGGCTCACCTACCAGGCCCGCGAGATCATCGCCTGCTCACGCTTCATGGTGCGCGAAGTGGTGACCAACTTCGAACTGCCTTCCGAGAAGGTGCACCTCGTACCGAACGGGGTCGAGACCGAACGCTGGAACACGCGTGGCCGCGCGATACCGCGCGGATCCGACCCGACCGCTGAACCGCTCGTCATCGCCTGGGGCCGCATCCAGTACGAGAAGGGTTTTCACGTGCTGGCCCGCGCCATCGGCGAACTTCGCCACCGGGTGCCCGGTATTCGCTGCGTGATCGCGGGTCGGGGCAGCTACCTGCCCGAACTGCAGACACACATCGACATGGAGGGTGTGGGCGACGTCGTGCAACTCGCCGGGTTCGTCTCCGACGACGAGCTTCGTGCGCTCCTCGAACACGCCGCCTGCGTCGTCATCCCCTCGCTGTACGAACCGTTCGGGATCGTCGCGCTCGAAGGGATGGCTGCAGGCGCACCGACGATCGTGGCCCGCACCGGCGGATTGGCCGAGATCGTCGAGGGCACCGATGCCGGGCTGCTGTTCGAACCGGGGAACCAGCACGAGTTGGCCGACCGCATCGCCGAGCTGCTCGCCGATCCCGTGGCCGCCGAGCGACTGCGCACCAACGCCGTCGATCTACTACGGCGCACCTACACCTGGGACGCGATCGCAGTGGCGACCATCGAGGTCTACCGGGCTGCCCTCAGTCCCACCGAGTAGCGCACGACACAGTGTGAATACTGTGCGCGTATGCCCTGCTCATGGCGTTCACGCCGATCGGCCCAGGTCGCGCGGGGTCGTCTGCAACTAGCCTGCTCCTTGTGCGTGCAGTTCGAGAGTTCAACGTCATTCCCGCCATCCCCCAGCCGCTGAGAGCGCTTTCCGAACTGGCGTCGAACCTGCACTGGACATGGGACCGGGACACCCAGCGGTTGTTCAAGCGCCTCGACCCGGACCTGTGGGCGACGACCGGCCGAGATCCGCTGCGGCTGCTGGCGGCGATCACCGCCGCACAATGGGCACGCCTCGCCGCCGACCCCGAGGTCGTGGCCGCGGTCGGCGCTGCCGATGCCCGTCTGAGCGATGCGATCAACGCCACCCGTTGGTTCCAGGGGCGCACCGAATCGCCGCTGCAGGGCATCGCCTACTTCTCCCCCGAGTTCGGCCTGTCCGAGACGCTGCCGCAGTATTCCGGCGGCCTCGGCGTGCTCGCCGGTGACCACCTCAAGGCCGCCTCCGACCTGGG
>CAIXHI010000076.1 GCA_903919215.1 uncultured Acidimicrobiaceae bacterium | reverse complement strand
GACGTTGGCCCCCGACCACGAGATCAGCATCCATGAGCCGGCCGGCACGTGAACACCGCTGGGCAGATCAATGTCTGCCTTGGCGATGCGATAGCCCTGGGTGACGGGGGACTCGTAGCGCATCAGCTCTTCGATCGCGCTGCGCGTCAGGGTCGGGTCGTTGACCAGTCGCTGGCGTTGGTCGGGGTGGCTGGCGAGGAAGCTGAGGAAGCAGCCCAGCGAGGCAGCAACCGTGTCGAGACCAGCAATCATCAACAGCCCGAGGATGTCGAGCATCTCGGTTCGGCCGAGGCGGTGACCGTCGACCTCGGCACTGAGCAGCCAACTCATCATGTCGTCGCGAGGCGTTGCTTCCTGCTCACGTGCGTCGAGGTCGGCGTTGAAGTAGCGCTGGATCCACATCACGGCCTCGGTGGTGCGGGCCATCTTCTCGTCGGGTTCGATCCCCCCGAGGTCTTCGTTGCCGAGGATCAGATTCTTGAAACGGTGGAAGTTTTCGTACTCGTCGAGCGGCAGGCCCATGATCGACAAGAAGATGATCGACGGCAGCGGCTCGCACCACTCCTTGTAGGCGTCGCATTCACCTTTGGCGATGAAGCCATCGATCAACTGGTTGGCGAGTTGCAGCACTTGGGCGCCGAGCGGTTCGATGCGCTTGGCCGTGAACACCGGATCGAGCATGTGCCGGTATTGCTTGTGGATCGGGCCGTCGAGACCCAGCGGGATCGCCGGGCGATCGCTGCCGAGGTACGTCGAGCCCTGCACGACATCGTGATTTCTCGTGACAGCGACAACATCGGCCATCGAGGTGATCCGGAAAAACCCGTCGCCCACGTACGTCACCGGCGACTCGGCGGTCAGGTCGACGTACATCTGCTGCGGCGTGGCCGAAGCTCTGGCCGCGGCAATCGTGGGGTCGCCCCACGCGAGCCCCTCGACCTTGAAGATGTTGGCGAACTCTTCCTGCATCTGTTCTTGCGGTGTCGGCATGGTGGACTCCCCCTGTGTGCACAGCCCCCCGGCCATGCTCCGCGGACACTAGCGGCGCGAGTGACAGTGCTCGTCCATCTGCGCCCCGTCAGGCGCTCCAGACGAGCGGAAGGTGGTGCGGCGCGCGTGGGTTGCCCGAATAGACCAACTCAGTGCCCTCGGCGATGCGGTAGTGCGGGATGCGCTCGTGCCAGACATTGAGCGCGACACTCAGTTCGAGCCGCGCCAGGTGCGACCCGAGACAGCGGTGGAATCCGCTCGCGAAACCGATGTGCGGGTTCGGCTTGCGCTCGAAGTCGACGGTGAGTGGATCGACGAAGGCCGCCGGGTCGACGTTGGCCCCCGACCACGAGATCAGCATCCACGAGCCAGCCGGCACACGAACACCGCTGGGCAGATCAATGTCGGCCTTGGCGACACGAGTGCCCTCAGTGACGGGTGACTCGTAACGCATCAGTTCCTCGATCGCGCTGCGCGTGAGGGTGGGGTCGTCGAGCAGTCGCTGGCGTTGGTCGGGGTGGCTGGCGAGGAAGCTGAGGAAGCAGCCCAGCGAGGCGGCCACCGTGTCGAGACCGGCGATCATCAGCAGCCCGAGGATGTCGAGCATCTCCGTGCGGCTGAGGCGACGGCCGTCGAACTCGGCGCTGAGCAGCCAACCGATCATGTCGTCGCGCGGTGCGGCTTCCTGCTCGCGCTCGTCGAGGTTGGAGTTGAAGTAGCTCTGGATCCACACCACTGCTTCGGTGCTACGGGCCAGTCGCTCCTCGGGGGTCATCGCTGCGACGTTGGCATTGCCGAGGATCAGGTTCTTGAACCCGTGGAAGTTCTCGTACTGATCGAGAGGAAGGCCCATGATCGACAAAAAGATGATCGATGGCAACGGCTCGCACCAGTCCTGGAACGCGTCGCATTCGCCCTTGGCGATGAACCCGTCGATCAGTTCGTTGGCCAGCTGGCGCACCTGCGCCCCGAGCGGCTCGATGCGCTTGGCGGTGAACACCGGGTCGAGCATGTGCCGATACTGCTTGTGGAGCGGGCCGTCGAGACCGAGCGGGATCGCCGGGCGGTCGCTGCCGAGATACGTGGTGCCTTGCACGACGTCGTGGTTTCTGGTGACGGCGACGATGTCGGCCATCGAGGTGAGCCGGAACATGCCGTCGCCGAGTTGCTTCACCGGACACTCTGTCGTCATGTCGACGTACGTCTGCTGCGGGGAAGCAGATGCCCTGGCCGCCGCCACCGCCGGGTCGCCCCAGGCCAGTGCAGCGATCTTGAACACCTGAGCAAACTGCGCATGCATCAACTCTTGCGGCGTCGACATGGTGACAGCTCCTCATCTGTGCGGCGCCCCTGCCGCGTGGCGGAAATATAGCCGCGACCGAAGAGGCGACGTCCATCTGCGTCGGCTGTCAGGCGCTCCACTCGATCGGCAGGTTCATCACCTGGCGCACACCGAGCGGAACGTATTGCAACTCGGTGCCCGGCTTCACCGCGTACTCGGGAATGCGCTTGTGGAACTCCTCCATCGCCACCCGCAGCTCGAGGCGGGCGAGGTGCGAGCCGAGGCAGCGGTGCCACCCGCTGGCGAACACCACGTGCGCGTTGGGTGAACGCTGCAGATCCACCTCCAGCGGGTTGACGAACGTCTCCGGATCGAGGTTGATCGCCGGCCACGACATGATGAAGTACGTGCCCGCCGGGTACTGGCTGCCATTGATCTCGACACCCTCTTGCGCTTGGCGGAAGCCCTGGGGTACCGGCGATTCGAAGCGCAGCAGTTCCTCGATCGCCGCCGGCCAACGGTTCGGGTCCTCGAGGATCCAGCGCCGCTGCTCGGGATGCCGGGCGAGCCACGACATGATGCACGACAACGACGCCGACACCGTGTCGAGGCCACCGACGATCATCAGCAGCATGATGTTGAGGAACTGCTCGCGGGTGAGCTGATGCCCGTCCACCGAGCTACCGATCAGCCAACCGAGCAGGTCGTCGCCGAGATCGCCAGATGCGGTGCGCTCGTCGTACAGCTTTCCGAAGTAGGTGGAGCACTGCAGGCGAGCAACCTCTTGCTGGCGATCGACCTCGTCGGGGTCGGCGAGCGGATCGTGCCGCAGGATCCCTTCCTTGATCTCCAGGAAGAACGGCAGCTCGTCGGCCGGCAGGCCGAGGATCGAGAGGAAGATCAGCGACGGCAGCGGCTGGCAGAACGAGCTGAACAGCTCGGTCTCGCCGTTGGCGACGAACTGGTCGATGAGCGTGCCGGCTTGCGCGGCGATCCGCTCGGCGAGCGGGGCGATGCGCTTCGGCGCGAACACGGGGTCGATCAGCTTGCGGAAGTGGGTGTGCATCTCGCCGTCGATGTCGAGCGGGATCAGCTTCTCATCGCCACCCATGCCGCGAGTGCTGCCGTTACCGGCGACACCTCGGTGGCGGTTGATCTCCACACACTCCTGCATCCGCGTCACCGTGTACCAGCCAGGTGCCCGCTCGTGCATCGGACACTGCCGTGCGTAGGCATCGAGCACCGGCTGGGGATCGGTGCCCATGATCTGGCCGATCATCTCCGGTGGATACATCGCGTTCACCAACGCGATGCCGGACACTTCATCCATTGCGGCCATCTGCTGCACCAACCCTTGTTCCGTCGAGCGATTCACAACATCATCAACGTTGCGAGACAGAATGTCTCGGGGCTTTGGTCACTTTGCCGATCCGCACCCAACAACACAGCGTTCGCGTCGCACACTGGCCACGGTGCACCGTGGCCATTGTGCGACACAAACCCTTGGGGAGGAGGGTCACCGCTGGCGAGCGATGCCCTCAGCCCAGGAGTGCAGGCGCTCCCAGAGCTGCACGCGAGTCGACGCGAAGTTGTGCATGTGCGACATGTTGGGAACGATGACGACGGTGACGTCGGGTGAGCGCTGGTAAGCCTTCGGCTCGAACCGCGGGTCGGGCACCACGTCGCGCTCACCGACCGCCACCAGCACGGGAGCGGTGATGGTGGCAGCCTCTGGCGCCACCGAGCCGGGTGACAGCATCGACGCCGCACACGGGGGCATGGTCGTGGATGCCCAGGGAGGCAACGGGTGGGTGCGGCTACGCAGGGGGTAGTCGACCATGTCGGCGATCACCATGTCCTGGGGTTCGTCGTCCATGTGGAAACCCCACGTCGTGATCGGCAGGTCGGCCGCCGTGGGCGGGGTGTCGTCGACCGCGGCATTGGCGGCCTGGGTCACCTCTTGCGAGCGTGCCTGCGACGCATCGAAGGCCAGGCGAGTGCCACGGGGCAGATAGTCCATCTGGAACGCCGGCGTGCCAGGGGGCATCGGCAGCACCGTGTGGATCGCGCTGTAGCCGAGGATGCCGACACCGTCGAAGGTGGCGTGCTGCCCCTGCTGCACGACCAGCAAGCAGCCACCCATCGACTGCCCAATGCCGATGCGAGTGAGCCCCTGCACCGCGGGGAACGAGGGGTGCAGTTCGCCGCGGTTCAGCAGTGCGGTGACAGCCTCGACCGTGGCGGCATTTACCGCAGTCATGTTCTCGAACGTGGTCTGCGACGGGTCGGTGGGCATCGCGCTCTCGCCCACGCACAAGTGATCGCAGGCGACGAAGATCCAGCCACGTCGCGCGTGCCACGCGGCCTGGCCACCGCGGGTCTCGTCGGCATGCGCATCGGGGACGTCGAACCCGAAGTATCCGCGGCTGTAGCCGCCACCGGGGAACCCGAAGCACACGACCGGTGGAGTGCTGACCGCATCGGGCAGTGTCACCGTCACCCGTGTGTGCAAGCGCTCGCCGAGGCCGGCCGCCTCGGTCACGTCGATATCAACTACTACGTCACGCATGTCAGCGAGCCGTGAACGAGAGCGGCAGGTGGTTCGCAGCACGCACACCGGCGAACTCGTAGTCGACCTCTGCACCCGGCGTGACCCAGTAGTCGCTGACCCGACGGTGCAGTTGATCGATGGCCGCGACGATCTCGATACGCGCGAGGTGCGAGCCGAGGCAACGGTGTAGGCCGGACGCGAAGGCGATGTGCCGGTTCTGCTCGCGGGTGAGGTCGACGGTGTGCGGCGACTCGAACGCGGCCGGATCGACGTTGGCGCTCGCCCAGCAGAGGTAGACGATCTCGCCCTTGCGCAACGGGACGCCGTTGATCTCGCAGTCGTCGGTCACCGTCCGATGACCGCCGGATGGCACCGGGCTCTCGTAGCGCATCAGTTCCTCGACCGCCGCGGGCAACAGTTCCGGATGGTCGATCATCCGTCGCCGCTCTTCGGGGTGCTTCGCGAACCACGCCAGGATGCACGACAGCGACGACGTCACCGTGTCGAGGCCAGCGATCGTGAACAGGTGCATGATGTTGATGATCTCGTCCTCGTTGAGCTGATGACCATCGAGCTCGAAGTGGATGAACGTGTCGAGCAGATCGTCGTGGCGAAGCCCTGTGCTCAGCCGTTCCTGCAGGCGCTTGCGCAGGTGCGCACGCATCTCGAGCCCCTCAACGCGGCCGATGGCCTCTCGCTCCTCGAATGACGTGCCCTCGTTCTTGAGGATCCGGTTCTTCTTCTCGATCAAGAAGTCCAGATCCTCCAACGGCAGACCGAAGATCTGCATGAAGACGGTGGACGGCAACGGTGTGCAGAACGCCGAGTACATCTCGGCCTGACCGGCACCGATGAACCCATCGATGAACTGATCGGCGGTGGCGCGGATGGTGGGCTCGAGCAGCTTCATCTTCGGCGGAGTGAACAGCGGGTCGAGCAGCTTGCGATAGTGCTTGTGGATGTCGCCATCGATGTGCAGCGGGATCAGCGGCTCGGCCGAACCCATGCCCATTGCCTCACCCGTGTTGGGGTCGCAGGAGACGATGTTGCGGTGGCGGGCGACGGCGACGATGTCTTCCATCTTGAAAAACCCGACCCCCATCTCCCAGCGCACGACCGGGCTGGTGCGCAGGATCTCGTCGAACAAGGTCTGCGGGGTTTCCACGTCCATTGCCCCGTTCGACTCATAGACAATCATCGACCGGAGCTCACGGCTCATGTCCTCGAACTTGATCTCGACAATGTCATTGCGCATCTTCGTCCCCATTCCCCTTAAATCGTTCAATCATCAAACTAGTCAGCGGGCCTGACGTCAAGTACGTTGCCAACTTATGGAGCACACCACAGCGCCGCTCGCCCACTGGCCTGCCGACGAGCGCGTGCCGCTCGACACGCGTTCGATCGGTGAGGTGCTGCTCGACTGGGCCCGCACAGCACCCGACAGCATCGCGGTGCAGTGGGAGGACGCCGACGGCTCGATCCGCGGGCTCAGCTACGCCGCGCTCGCTGCAGACGCGGTTGCGTTCGCCCGGCGAGTGCTGGCGCAGGTGCCCGCCGGCGAACCGATCGCCGTCGCCGCCGCTCCCGGTATCGACTGGGTGACCCTGGAGTACGGTGCGGCGCTCGCCGGCACCCCATTGGTTCCGCTCAACCCGGCCTTCACCGACAGCGAGATGACCCACCTGTTCGATACGTCGGGTGCCCGGTTGGTATTCGCCGACGACGAGCACCGCGGCACGCCACTGCTCACTCGCCTGTCGTCCCTCGCCACCCAGCGCGCCGTGCAGGCCCACCGATTGGCGGACTGGCGCGACCTGCCCGCGATCGAGGACGACCTGCCCCCGGTCGATGCCGACCAAGTGTTCCTCGTGCAGTACACGTCGGGCACCACCGGGCGGCCGAAGGGAGCGCTGCTCAGCCACCGCGCGGCATACAACTCCGCCGCAGGAATGATGGCCCGCTTCGGCGCGCAGCGCGACGACAACTGGCTGAACACGATGCCCCTACACCACGTCGGCGGCAGCGTGTCGGTCGTGATCAGTGTCCTCTCGGTGGGTGCAACGGTGACGTTGCTGCCGGGGTTCGACGCCGGCAAGGCGCTCGAGATGATCCCGCGCACCAGGGTCACCATCTTCAGCGGGGTGCCGACGATGCATTTGGCAATACTCGAGCACCCCGGCTTCGACACCACCGATCTGTCCAGCATCCGCGTGCTGATGGCTGGCGGTTCCACGTTGGCGCCGTCGCTGATCCGCCGCGTGGAGGACGCGTTCGGTGCCTCGATCGCCAACGCGTTCGGTCAGTCAGAATCGCCGAACGCGATCATGACCTCGCTCACCGACTCCGACATCGACAAGTCGGAGACGATCGGCACGCCGCTCCCGCACCGGGAGGTGCGCATCGTCGGGCCGGACGACAACACCCTCCTCGTCGGCGAGGCGGGCGAGTTGTGGATGCGCGGTCCGCTGGTGATGGAGGGGTATGTGGGTGTCGACGCGGCGACCGCCGCGCGGACGTTGGATGCCGATGGCTGGCTGCACACCGGCGACCTGTGTTCGATGGACGAACGCGGCCTGATCCGTATCCGCGGCCGCCTGCGCGATGTCATCATCCGCGGTGGCGAGAACATCTACCCGGCCGAGGTGGAAGACGTGATGTTGAGCCACCCGGCCGTCGCCGAGATGGCCGTCGTGGGCATGCCAGACGACTACTGGGGCGAGGTGCCGGTCGGCGTGTTGCGCCTCGTGCCGGGGGCCGCGGCCACCGACGCCGAGCTAGAAGCGCATGGGCGCGCCAGCCTCACGGGGTTCAAGGTGCCACGACGATGGGAGCGGGTCGACTCGTTCCCGCTCACCGCCTCCGGCAAGGTGAAGAAGTTCGAACTGCAGCAGCAGTTGTCGGCTACTGGCGGGCGCTGAAAACGATCGGCAGTGTGGCCGGCGCGCGGACGCCTTCCCACTTGTACTGAGGGTCGGCGCCAGGAGCGAGCGAGTAGTCGGTCACCCGCCGGTGGAACTGTTCGATCGCGACGCGCAGCTCGAGCCGGGCGAGGTGCGAGCCGAGACAGCGGTGACGACCAGCGGCGTACGCAGCGTGCCGGTTCGCTTCGCGTGTGAAGTCGACGGTGAGCGGGTCGGTGAACACTGCGGGGTCGAGGTTCGCCGTCCACCATCCCAGCAGCAGCATGTCGCCCTGCTTGACCGAGACCCCGTTGACCTCGAAGTCCTCCGTCGCCCAGCGCGGCCCACCGACGTTCACCGGGCTCTGGTAGCGCATCAACTCCTCCACTGCGTGCGGGATCAGCGCAGGATCGTCGAACAACTGCTGACGGTGCACGGGATGTGTCGCCAACCACCCGACGAGACACCCGATCGACGACGTGACGGTGTCGAGGCCGGCGATGACGAACAGGTGCATCACGTTGACGATGTCGTCGTCGCTGAAGCGGTGGCCATCGAGTTCCCACGTCATGAACTTGGTGATCAGGTCGTCCTGATGGGTGCCCGCCGCCCGGCGCTCGCCGAGGATCTCACGCAGCCGAACGCGAAGACGGTCGCCCGACAGACGTCCTTCGATCTCGCGCTCCTCCAGGGTCAACCCCTCAGCTTTGAGGATGTTGTCCTTCATCTCAATGAAGAACTGCAAGTCCTCCATTGGTGCGCCAAAAATCTGCATGAACATCGTTGCCGGCAGCGGAATCGCGTAGCGGGTCTGCAAATCCACTTCACCGTCAGCGATGAACCCATCGATCAGTTCGTCGGCCAACCGGCGGAAACCCTCCTCGTACAAGGCGACCTGGCGTGGGGCGAGCAACGGGTCGATCAGCTTGCGATAGTGGCGGTGGGCGTCGCCGTCGAGGTGCAGCGGGATGAGCGGTTAGCGCGAGCCCATACCCATCGTTTCGTGGGTGACCGGGTTCGCTGAAACCACGGCGGGGTGGTTGCCCACGGCCACCACATCGGCCATCGAGAAGAAGCCGACACCCATGTCCCAGCGCACCACCGGGGTGTCGCGAACGATATCGACGAGGCCTGCCCACGGGCAGGCGACGTCCATCGCTCCGTTGTTCTCGTAGGTCAGCAAGGACCGCATCGTCGGATCCATCTCCGCGAACGGAATGTGCACAGCTCTGTCCGTCATCGTTCCCCCTTGGTTGACCGCCAACTGACTATACAGTTATATTATTGGGCGGTTTGATCCACGGCAAGGGGTCACTGAGTGCCACAGGGGGCCCTGATGGAGATTGCCGGACACGTGGTGGTGGTGACTGGCGCCGGTCAGGGGCTCGGTGCTGCGCTGGCCGAGGTTGCCACCAACCGCGGCGCGGCAGGTGTCGTGGTGGCCGACCTCGACCTCGACCACGCCACCTCGGTGGCCGAACGCATCGGCGGGCACGCCGTGCACGCCGATGTCTCCACACCCAGCGGCATCGACACGATCATCGAGCGCGCCCGCGAGCGCTACGGGCGGATCGACCTGTACATCTCCAACGCCGGTATCGGGTC
>CAIXHI010000075.1 GCA_903919215.1 uncultured Acidimicrobiaceae bacterium | reverse complement strand
GGCCTCGGAGAGGTCCGTTCCGCCGAAGTCCGCGCCGGTGAGGTCGGCATACCGAAGGTTGGCCTGGTACAGGTCGGCATTGGAGCACTCTGCTCCTGGTCCGATATCGCACCGACCGATGATCGTGCCGGAGCGGCTGCCGCCTGAGACCGTGATCGCGACAACGGTGCCGGTGATGGCGAGCACCGCGGCGACCGCGACGGCGATCAGGTTGCGGCGTCGACGGCGGCTGCGGGGACTTGTGGTTTCGGGTACGTCGACGTTCGGGAGCATCGCGCACCCTAACTGTCAACTGTCCTACACAGTGATGGCTGGCGCGGCTCAGGACTGCGTTGTGGGATTCTTTTCGTCCAGGTGTTGACAGACGAACAGACGTTCGCTATCCTTCTCTACATGGACGATGCCCTCGCACTCCTGGACCTGGCGATCAGCGGTGTTGCCATGTTCCCGGCGGCAGGGTTGTTGGACGATGATCTGCGGTCGGGTGTGGTTGCTGTGCAACGTCATATCGACCGGCTGAAGGTGTTGCACGCGGGAATGGTGCACGAAGCCGACCGACGCCGGGTGTGGCAGGCCTCGGGTTCGCGTGACATGGCCGACTGGTTGGCTGGGGTCACGAAGACCTCGAAGGGTGATGCCAGCTCACGGGTGAAGTTGGGGGCTGCGTTGGGGGCGTCGGATGCGTTGAAGCAGGCGGCGGAGAAGGGCGATGTGTCGGCCGCTACCGCGGAGTCGTTGTTCGATGCGGTTACCTCGCCGCCCGATGGCGCATCGGAAGCCGATGTCGCTCAACTGGTCGACGATTGCATGGGTGCCGATCCTCGTGATGCGCAGGACGCGGCCGAGGGCTGGAAGCGCACGTTCAGCGGGGAAACTCCCCAGCAGGCCGAAGCACGCCGCTATGCGAAGCGGTCGCTGCGCACCCGCAACTTGGGCGACGGTATGGGTCAGTTGACCGCGATCCTGCCGCTGGTCGACCTCCGCCAGGTCACCAACAGCATCTCCCACGTCGCCGGTAAGCCGTGCAAGGACGACCCGCGCACGACTGAGCAGCGCCTGTCTGACGGTCTGGTGCAACTGTGCATCGCGTACGCAAAAGGCGAAGTGACCGGTGGGCGCGAGAAGCCCACCATTCTCATCAACATCGACGCCGACGACTTCACCGGCCGCAGCGATGGCGACGGGTTCACCGCACACGGCGATCGGGTGCCGGCGCATGTGGTGCGGTTCCTCGCCGAACAGGCATTGGTGCAGCGAGTCCTCACCGCCGGCAGCCACATCCTGAACGTGGGACGCGCCGAGCGCTACGCCACCGAGGCCCAGTTCAAGGCGTTGGTCGTACGCGACGGCGGTTGCCGCGTTCCCGGCTGCCATATCCCCGCAGCGTGGTGCGATATCGACCACCTGCTCGCGTGGGAAGACGGCGGCTCCACTGATCTGGACAACCTGGTCATGTGGTGCCGACACCACCACACCGTCAAACACCTCCCCGGTGTGCAGGTGCTCGGCGGGGTCGACGACCTCCGCCTTCAGTTGGCCGACGGCACCATCATCAGTTGCCCACCCAAGGGCCGCGCGGCCCAGCGAACACGCACTCGACCACGAGCCCAGGCGGCGGCCTGACGCCCGAATTCAGATGCGACAAGCGCTGGATCGCCAGCGCGCAGCACACTTTGTGCGCGAACCGGCAGGGGAGCGCCACGAACAGGGGTGGTGCAGCACCGAGACGGGGCGTGGTCGTCACTGTGAGTGCTTCGGAAAGAAATTTCTCCGAAAATGGTCAAGTCGCTTCACAGAGTGACGATGAAAGGTGCACACTATGTCCGTAGGACACGTGGGTTCTACGAGGAGTACACCATGGCTGACGTGCCCACAATCGACATCACGAGCCCGGCATTCGCCCTTCGCTTGGCGAACCTGCTGGTTGCCAGCCGTGAGGAGAATGGCCAAGGCCGCCTCGCGTTGTCACGCGCCAGCCAGGGCCGTTTCAGCTACCGAGATCTGCGCGAGTTCGAAAAGGCCAGTCGCGCGCTCGATGAGATCACGATCGACGAGTTGGCGCAGTTGTACCGCTGCGACCTCGGCGCCATCTTGCCCCCGCGTCTGCCGGTCACCGTTACCGCCGATGCCATCATGGCTGGTGGTGTCCGCCAGAGCTTCCAGCCAGAAGAGCCCGACGCGTTGTTGTTGGCCTACCTGGAACTGGTGCGCACGCTGCGCCGCCAGAAGCGCACACCGGTCGTGGCCCTGCGCCGCGACGACCTCGAAGTACTCGCCGGCCACCTGCAAGAACCGCGTGAAACGGTGCTGCATCGCTTGGCCACCCTGATGAACGCCACACAGCGCAAGCGTGCGGCGATGACGGGTGTGCTGGCAACTGGTGCCGTGGTCATCGGTCTCGTCGGTGCCGCCGCTGCGCTCAACACCGGCTCCGGTCAGAGCGACACCACCCCAACCACGGTCGTCACCACGGTCACCACCGATCTCACCAGCACGACGATCAGCACCACAGTCACCACCACCGGCGACACGACGCTGGTCACCGACCCGGTGACGGTGCTGCCGACGGTGCCGCCCACCATCCGGGTCACCACCACCAAGCCGCCGTTGGTCGATATCAACCTGCCGACCACCACCGAGACGACTGCGGTCGTCAGCGGCGGTTCGGAACCACCGCCGATCCCCCCGGCCGCCCCCTGATCGCTGACGTCGCGCGCGCTGCGAGACAGTGACCGCAGCGGATACGGTCGGCGATGTGTGCGGTCGCTACGTCTCGTCCAGTACCCCTGCAGTCATCGCCGAGTTCTTCGGTGCTGTGGCCGAGGGTGAGCCGCTGAGTCCCAACTACAACGTCGCGCCCACCAACGACGTGTACGCAGTCGTCGCCGCCAGCGATGGTGCACGGCGGGTGCAGACCTACCGCTGGGGTCTGGTGCCGTCGTGGGCCAAGGATGTGCGCATCGGCTCGAAGATGATCAACGCCCGCGCCGAGACGCTGGCGGAGAAGCCGTCATTCAAAGGGTTGTTCCGCTCGCACCGTCTGCTCGTCCCGATGGACGGTTTCTACGAGTGGCAGCAGGGCACCGACGGCGTCCTGACGGCAGCGGGCAAGCCGGCGAAGACGCCGATGTTCATCCATCGCGCCGATGGTGCACCCTTGGCGGCCGCTGGACTGTGGGCCGCGTGGCGTGAACCCGGTGCCGACCCCAGTGATCCATGGCTGCACACGCTCACCGTCATCACCACGTCGGCGAACGCCACCATGGCACCCGTGCACGACCGCATGCCGGTGCTCGTGGAGAAGGCCGACTGGGCGGAATGGCTGGACAACAGCCATCAGGATCTTGCGGCGCTGCAACGTCTGCTGGAGCCGGCGCCCGAGGGTGTGCTCACCATGCATGCCGTCAGCACAGCGGTGAACGCGGTGCGCAACAAGGGGCCGGAACTCGTCGAACCGGTTGGTCGTTAGTCCAACTCGGCGAGCGCTGTGCGGATCGCGTCGGCCGCCGAGGCGAGCGAATCCCGGTCGGCCGAGGCGGCTGCGTTGGCGAAGTTCAACTGGCCCATGTGTTCGGTGGGCACCACGTGCAGATGTGTGTGCGGCACCTCGTAACCGGCGATGATCAGGCCGACGCGTTCGCAGGGGAACGCGTGCTGTTGCGCCCGCCCGATGCGGTGAGCGACGGCGAACAGGTGGGCGGCGAGATCGGGGGACAGGTCAACCCACTGATCGATCTCCGCAATCGGCACCACCAACGTGTGACCGTGGGCCAACGGGTTGATCGAGAGGAACGCAACACACTGATCGTCGCGATACACGAACGTGCCGGGAATCTCGCCGGCGATGATACGGGTGAAGATCGTGGGCATCAGGACACACCTCCGGACGAGGAGAACACATCTCCGTTGCAGTAACTGCTCTCCGGCCCAGCGAGGAAGCGCACGAGCTCGGCGAGTTCTTCGGGTTGGGCCATGCGACCGGCGGGCACCTGCGCGACGATCGCACCCATCACGATCGGGTCCATCTGGTGCAGCAGCGGGGTGTCTACCCAGCCGGGGCACACAGCGTTGACGCGCACCCCGAACGCGGCGACCTCCTGGCCGATCGATTTGGTGAGCGCAATGATGCCCGCCTTGGCCGCCGCGTAGTGCAGTAGACCGGCCATCGGGCGCAGGCCGGTCACCGAGGAGATGTTGACGATGCTGCCCGAACGGGCCGGCGTCATGTGCCGCAGCGCGGCGCGTGTGCCGTGGAACGTGCCGTACAGGTGCACCTTGATCATCCGGTCCCAGTCGGCGTCGCTGAGTTCGATGGTGGTGTTCGACGGCACGAGATCGCCGATCCGTCCTTCCATCCGGGCGATCTGGTTCGCGATCAACTGCTGGGTTTTCGTCGCATTGAAGGGCGGTGCGATGCCAGCGTTGTTGACCAGGATGTCGAGGTGGCCGTGCCGTGCCACGGTGGCATCGACGGCTGCGTCGAACGCTGCCGAGTCCACTACGTCGAGCGTGATCGCATCGCCAGCGATCTCCGCCGCGACTGCCGCAGCGCCGTCGCCGTTGATATCGGTGACGACGACGTGCGCTCCGTCGGCGGCGAGTCGGCGGGCGAATGCTGCGCCCATGCCCGAACCGGCGCCGGTGATGAGAGCGACGGTGCCCGAGAGTGTGCCCGGTGAGCCCGAAGTGGTGAGTGCCTGCGTCATGACGGGCATCGTACGCATGCCGGGTGCGCTCACTTGTACGCTCCCCCCGTGGCTGAACCCGACTCGCAACTGTCGACGCACAAGTACCTCACTGCACCGAACCTGTTCACGCTGGTTCGGCTGTGCTGTATCCCGATCTTCCTGTGGATGCTGTTCGGTCGCGACAACCGCGCCGGTGCGGCCTGGTTGCTCGGCGGTCTCGGTGCCACCGACTGGGTGGATGGGTGGCTGGCCCGCCGCTTCAACCAGGTCAGCGAGTTCGGCAAGATGTTCGACCCCACGGCCGATCGCTTGCTGTTCATCGTCGGTATCACCGGCATCATGATCGACGGGTCGGCGCCGATGTGGTTCTGCTGGGTGGTCCTGGCTCGCGAGGTGCTGGTGGGTGGCACCATCGCGATCGCCACCGTGGCGTTCAAGATGGAACGCTTCGACGTCACCTGGTGGGGGAAGACGGCGACGTTCCTGCTGATGTTCGCGTTCCCCGGTTTCATGCTCGGTGCCAGCGACTTCTTCGCGCACACGGGTTTTCAGATCGCGGCGTGGTTGGTGGGCATCCCCGGTTTGGTGCTGAGCTACTACACCGCGTTCGGGTATGTGCCCACGATCCGCGCCAGTCTGCGGGCCGGGCGCGCACGGCGCGGCTAACCTCACGCGTATGCAGGTTCCGCAGCATCTCCGTTACAGCAGCGACCACGAGTGGGTGGCCCTCGAGGGTACGCGTGCGAAGGTCGGCATCACCGACTACGCACAGGACGCGCTGGGCGATGTCGTCTACGTGCAGGTCCCCGCAGTGGGCGCCGTAGTGAAGGCTGGCGACAGCTTTGGCGAGGTGGAGAGCACGAAGTCGGTCAGCGACATCTACGCGCCGATGTCCGGCACCGTCGTCGCCGTCAACGCTGCGCTGGCGGATTCGCCCGAGTTGCTGAACAGCGATCCGTACGCGGCCGGTTGGTTGTGCGAGATCGAATGCACCGATCCTGCAGAAATCGACGCCCTTCTCGATGCCGGGGCGTATCAGGGTCTCATCGACGGTTAGTGTTGGCGGCAATGGCGCATGTGTTCTGCAATCAGTGCGGTCACCGCAATCCGCAGGAATCCAGTTTCTGCTCCGCGTGCGGAGCCGTGCTGGGCAACATCGACGACCACACGATCACGCTGGCCAGGGTGGATCCTTTGCAGGACGCACCTGGTGCCGCTGACGATGTGATCGTGCACATCGCCGATCTGCCGGCGAGTGCGTCGCTCGTTGTGCGCAACGGGCCCCAGGCCGGTGCCGCGCTGGCGCTCGATGCACCGATCACTCGTCTCGGCCGTCACCCGGACAGCGAGATCAGCCTCGACGACATCACCGTCTCTCGGCGTCACGCCGAGATCGTCCGCGGTGCCAACGGGTACACCGTGAGCGACGCCGGTTCGTTGAACGGCACTTACGTCAACAACGAGCGGATCGACGAGGCACTGTTGCATCAGGGTGACGAGTTGCAGGTGGGCAAGTTCCGCCTCGTGTTCTTCGAGAAGGTGAACGGCTGACCGTGTCGGAACGCCCCTATTTGTCCATTGGTGAAGTGCTCGGGATGCTGCTCGAGGAGTTTCCCGATGTCACCATTTCCAAGATCCGCTTCCTGGAGAGTCAGGGACTCATCGATCCTGAGCGCACGGCCTCGGGCTATCGCAAGTTCTACGACGCGGACGTTGATCGACTGCGCGTCATCCTGCGCGAGCAACGCGAGAACTTCCTGCCGCTGCGCATCATTCGCGACCGGCTCGAGAGCGGTCAGATCGACGACTCGGGTGCGCTCACGCCGCCGCGGGGTATTCGCAATGTCTCGCTCCTCGAAGCCGAGTACGACCAAACCGGCGAACTGATCATCCCCGAGGGCACACCCGTCCCCACCGGCCACCATCCGGCCGCGCAGGCACGTGTGCCGCAGGCGCCCGCACAAGTGATGCCCTACGCAGGGGCAGCGGCCGAGTCGGTACCGCCGCCCGCGGCGCCGCCACTGAACCCGGCAGCTGCGTTCTTCCAGGGCAGCGGTGGTGTCTCGCCGTCGGTGCCAGCACCAGTGCCCGAGCACTACAACGCCAACGAGTTGTGCATCCACGCCAACATCACCGGCCGTCAGCTCACCGAGCTCGAATCGTTCGGACTGATCACACCTCGAGGTACCGGCACGTCGGCGCTGTACACGAACTCCGACCTGGCGATCGCTCGCGCCTGCAAGGGTTTCCTCGAGCGTGGTGTCGAGCCGCGTCATCTTCGTGCGTGGCGACAGGCCGCGGACCGCGAAGCGGCGTTGTTCGAACAGCTCGTCACGCCGCTCATCCGCCAGCGCAACCCGCAGAGTCGGCAACAGGCCGTGCAGACGTTGCACGAGCTGTCACGCCTCGGCGGCGACCTGCGCGAAGCGATGTTGAACGCTGCGCTGCAGCATCACCTCGAGGCCTGAAGCTTCCCTCTGCGGTCTCGACGACCTCGGGGTACCATCATCCCCGTGGTACGAATGCAACTGCTGGGGGTACGCGTGGAGTTGCCGGCGAATACGCCGGTGGTAATGCTGCGCGAGGAGGACGGAGACCGAGGCCGCGTGTTGCCGATCTTGATCGGCATCCACGAAGGGTCCGCGATCCACACGGCGATGGAGGGAATCACCCCGCCCCGCCCACTGACCCATGATCTGCTCGCGATCATGATGCGCACACTCGGTGCGTCACTCGACAAAGTGATCATCACCGAGGTTCGTGAGCACACGTTCTACGCGGAGTTGCATCTCGTCACTGCTGGCGGCTCGCACATCGTGTCCTGTCGGCCCAGCGACGCGATCGCCCTTGCGGTGCGTGTCGATGCCCCGATCTTCGCCAGCGAAGCGTTGCTCGACGAGGTTGCCGTCGAGGTGCCCGAGGGTGAGGGCGAAGGCGACGAGGAAGCGATCCTCGACGAGTTCCGCGATTTCCTCGACGACGTCAGTCCCGAAGACTTCGCTGGCTGATTCCTCCGAGGAGGACGCCGCGATTCGCGCGCAACGCGCGAGTTCTTCGCGCGAAGAGTGCTTGACCTCGCGCGACCCCTCCCGTACCATGACAACTCGGTGACACGCGTGTAGTTACTCGTGTGTGACCCGACTTGGAGGTTCGAGATGAACGAGACGACCGAAACCACGGAACTAGGCTTCAGCGGCACGAAGGCCGCCGGTGTGGTGGGGATCTCCTATCGTCAGCTCGACTACTGGGCGCGTACCGACCTGGTGCGCCCCTCGCTGTGCGACGCGAGCGGCAGTGGCAGCCGACGTCTGTACAGCTATCGCGACCTGCTGGAACTGCGAGTCATCAAGAGCCTGCTCGACGCTGGCATCAAGCTCGAGTCCGTGCGCAAGGCGTTCGGCTATCTGCGAGCCAACGTGGATGCCGACATCTCTGCGGCGACGTTGGTGATCAGCGGTGCCGACGTGCTGTTGTGCGATGGCGAGACGCTCATCGACATTGTGCGTCGCGGCGGTCAGGGTGTGCTCAACGTGCTGGCCATCGGTGGCGTGAAGACCGATCTCGATGCCTCGCTCGTGCAGCTTGCCGAGCACGGTGTGCCGGCTGCACCCGCCGCTGCCGTCACCGCACGGGCCGTCTGAGGCCTGCCGTGTCCGACTACGAAGTCAGCCCGCTCGATTCCTTCCATCGCGCCCTCGGCGCGAAGATGGTGCCCTTCGGCGGATGGGAGATGCCAGTCGCGTATCCCACGGGCACGATCACCGAACATCTGGCCTGTCGGCGCGATGCCGTCGTGTTCGATGTGTCGCACCTCGGCACCGTGAGAGTGCAAGGTCCCCAGGCGTTCGATCTCTTGCGGCAGGCATTCACCAACGATCTGGCGAAAGTGGGTCCGGGTCGGGCGCAATACACGCACTTGCTCGACGAGACCGATGCGTCGGTGCTCGACGACATCATCGTGTGGTGGGTGCGCGACGACCTGTTCGACGTGATGCCGAACGCCTCCAACACCGATGCGGTGCGCTCGGCGATCGGCGGCAACGAGACCACCCGCGACCGAGCGGTGTTAGCGGTGCAAGGTCCTCGGGCCAAGGAACGTCTTGCGGGCGTGTTCCCCGAGGCGGCTGAAGTGGGCCGTTTCCGCGTACAAGAACTGATGTGGCGCGGTGTGCCGTGCGTGGTGGCAGGTACGGGTTACACCGGCGAGGCTGGCGTGGAGATCGCGATACCGATCGCTGCCGCCGGAGACCTGTGGACCGCAGTGCTCGACGCCGGCATCACACCCGCAGGCCTGGGGGCGCGCGACACGTTGCGACTCGAAGCCGGGCTGCCACTGCACGGTCACGAACTGGGCGCCGACATCACCACGTTGCAGGCTGGCCTCGGCTGGGTCGTGGCATGGAACAAGCCCACGTTTCGCGGTCGGGCCGCGCTGGCCGCAGAACGTGAACGGGGTGTGGCCCGCGTGCTGCGCGGTATCGCCACCGAGGGACGTCGTCCACCACGTGCCGACTGTGCGGTGCTGCTGGACGGACAGCCGATCGGCACCACCACCAGCGGCAACTTCTCACCCGTGCTCGAGCACGGCATCGCGCTTGCGTTCCTGCCACCTGCAACTGCCGAGGGTGCGGCGGTCACACTCGACGTACGCGGGTCACTGCTCGCCGGTCGAGTCGTGCCCCTGCCGTTCGTGGCCAAGCACTGACCCAGGGGCCGGTGCGCTGCTCAACGAGCGGATTTCTTGGTGGCAACTTTCTTCACGGGTGCGGGCTTGGCCGGCGCCTTGCGAGGGGCGGCTTTCTTCACCGGCGCTTTCTTGTTCGTGCTGCTCTTCGTGGCAGCTGGGGCGGGGGTCGGCGCGGTCGCGGCAGCAGGTTCGGGTTGGGCACGCAGGTTGCCGCCGCGCAGTGCCGCCAACGACAGCAGCACAGGACTGGACAGCGTCTCGGCGAAACGAGTGAGCGTCGGG
Source organism: uncultured Acidimicrobiaceae bacterium (assembly GCA_903919215.1). GTDB lineage: Bacteria > Actinomycetota > Acidimicrobiia > Acidimicrobiales > Ilumatobacteraceae > UBA668. Next base: position 2,888 of record CAIXHI010000075.1, on the reverse strand, counting down.
CCGATCTTTTCCACCGGGCCGGAGAGTTGTTCGACGAGTGAGTCGGCGGCGCGAATGGTGCGCGTCACCTGCGGCACGAACGCCTTGACCGGCCCCTCGACCGTATCGAGCATGGAATTGAGTCGGGTGGCCACGCCGTTCAACTGATCCATCGTGTCGTTGAACTTCTCCACGCTCTCGAGGAACTGAGCGACGCCCTTCTGGAACTGGGCGATCGACTTGCTGATCCCGGCGAGCGGGTTGCTGCCCCCCAGCAAGCCGAGGAGGTCGCCGAGACCGGGTCCGGAGGAGGTCGAACTGCTGCTGTCTGCCATACCGTGACGGTAGCGCAGGCCGTTCACTCGGCCGATAAGGTGCCGGGAATGGCGTCGACCGATCGTGTGCTGCGTGTCGGCATGGTCTGCCCGTACAGCCTGTCGGTACCGGGTGGCGTGCAGGCCCAGGTGTTGGGTCTCAGCCGCCAGTTGCGACGGATGGGTATGGAAGTCAGGGTGCTCGGCCCCTGCGATGGGCCGCCCCCGGACACGTTCGTGACGGCGTTGGGGAACAGCCTGCCGACCGCGTCGAACGGATCGATCGCCCCGCTGGCACCCGACCCGGCGTGCGCGCTGCGCACCATGCGCGTGTTGTTCGATGAGCAGTTCGACGTCCTGCACATGCACGAACCGTTCGCCCCCGGGCCGACGATGACGGCCACATTGCTGCACCCCTCGCCAATCGTGGCCACGTTCCACGCCGCAGGCGAGAGTGCGAGCTACAAGTACGGCTCGGCCCCCATGCGAGCCGCCGCCAAGAACATCGGCCACCGTGTCGTGGTGTCCAAGGACGCACTTGCGTTGGTGCAACCGGCCGTGCCGGGGGAGTACGAGACACTGTTCAACGGTGTCGAGCTCGATGTGTACCGCCAGTCCGTCGAGTACCCCACGACGGGGCCGACGATCTTCTTCTGTGGCCGCCACGAGGAACGCAAAGGTCTCGATGTGTTGCTCGATGCGATGGCGCAGATGGCCCCAGACGTCACGTTGTGGATCGCCAGTTCCGGCCCCGACACCGAACGCCTTCGCGCACGCACCGCCGCCGACCCTCGGATCGTGTGGCTGGGTCGCATCAGCGACGAAGAAAAGGTCGCTCGGCTGAAGGGCGCTCACGTGTTCTGTGCGCCGTCGTTGCACGGCGAGTCCTTCGGCGTGGTGTTGATCGAGGCGATGGCGGCCGGCACGTGCATCGTGGCCAGTTCGCTCAACGGCTATCGCAACGTGGCCACCGACGATGTCGACTCGCTGTTGGTGCCGCCTGGCGATGTTGCGGCGTTGGCGGCGGCGCTGCAGCGGGCGTTGGCCGATGATCAACTGGGAGCGCGACTGACCGCAGCAGGCAACCGTCGGGCCGACGACTTCTCCATGTCTGCACTCGCCGAGCGCTACGCCGAGATTTATCGCATGTTGGCGCCCACGCGGGTGCAACAGCGTCGACCGCTGTCGCCATGGTTGCTGTCACCCCGGCGCACCCGTCGCTCCCGTATGATGACGAAATAGCACGCCGCCCGGCGTTGCCCGACCTTTCGGAGTCACTCCAATGATCTGGATCATCGTCTTGGCCGTCGTCGTACTGCTCGCGCTGTTCGCCGTCGCCGCCTACAACGGACTCGTCCGCCGCCGCAACCAGGTGGACAATGCCTGGTCGCAAATCGACGTGCAGTTGAAGCGTCGTATCGACCTCATCCCCAACCTCGTCGAGACCGTGAAGGGCTACGCCGCTCACGAGAAGACGACACTCGAGGCCGTCATCAACGCCCGCAACGCAGGGATGAGCGCGGCCAACACGCCCGGAGCGCAGGCCGCTGCCGACAACCAGATCACGGGTGCGCTGCGCCAGTTGTTCGCCCTCAGCGAGTCGTATCCCGACCTCAAGGCCAACCAGAACTTCCTTGCGTTGCAGGAAGAACTCACCGCCACTGAGGGTCGCGTCTCGTACGCCCGACAGTTCTACAACGACAGCGTCTTGGGCTACAACAACAAGCTGCAGACCTTCCCCACGATGCTCTTCGCGGGCATGATGCACTTCACCAAGCGCGAGTACTTCGAGACCGACGCGGCCAGCCGCGAGGTGCCCAAGGTTCAGTTCTGAACCCGTCATGCTCGAACTGATCAGATCGAACAAGCGGCGTAGCGTCGCGCTCATTGCAGCCTTCGTGGGAATCCTGTGCCTCGTTGGCGCCGCCTTCGGGCTGTGGATGGGCAACGGGATCCTCGGCACCATCATCGCCCTGGTGTTCTCTGGGGCGATGGCCTTCGCGTCCTACTGGAAGGCCGATGCCATCGCGCTGGCTGTCAGCCGCGCCAAACCGGCCGACCCACAGCAGTACCAGCGGCTGCACAACCTGGTGGAGGGGCTGTGCATCGCGAGCGGCCTGCCCAAGCCGCGGGTGTACATCATCGAGGATCCGGCCCCGAACGCGTTCGCCACGGGTCGCGATCCCAAGCACGCGGCGATTGCTGTCACGACCGGGTTGCTGGAGAAGATGAACCGGGTCGAGCTCGAAGGTGTGGTGGCCCACGAGCTGTCGCACATCCGCAACTACGACATCCTGGTCAACACGCTGGCGGTCACGCTGGTGGGCGCTGTGGCGTTGCTGGCCAACATGGGTATTCGCATGATGTGGTGGAACGGCGGCCGCTCGCGCCGCGATGGCGACCGCAACGACACGGGCAACGTGTTGGCCATCTTCGGCTTCGTGCTGCTGATCTTCGCCCCGATCATTGCCAAGGCGATGCAGGCCACCATCAGTCGCCGGCGTGAGACGCTGGCCGATGTGTCGGCATGTCAGTTGACGCGCTACCCACCGGGGCTGATCTCGGCGCTGGAGAAGCTGCGCGCCGACAGCACGG
>CAIXHI010000074.1 GCA_903919215.1 uncultured Acidimicrobiaceae bacterium | reverse complement strand
CGGCCAGTCGATGTCGGTCGGCAACGAAGGCTGTGGTGTCGTGGTGGCCGCTGGCGATGCGCCGGATGCGCAAGCACTGCTGGGCCGCACCGTGTCACTGGTGGGCGGAGCCACCTACGGCGAGTACCGCAACGTGCCCGCCGGTCTGTGCATGCTGCTGCCCGACGGCACCGACCCTGTGCACGGCGCGTCGTGTTTCGTCAATCCGTTGACGGCGCTCAGCATGGTGGAGACGATGCGTATGGAGGGTCACACCGCGCTCGTGCACACCGCTGCCGCATCGAACCTCGGCCAGATGCTGCAGCGCATCTGCCTCGCCGACGGCGTGCCGCTGGTGAACATCGTGCGCCGCCCCGAGCAGGAGGCCATCCTGCGCAGCCTGGGCGCCACCCATGTCTGCGACTCCAGCAAGGACTCGTTCCGCGCTGATCTCACCGCGGCGCTCGTCGATACCGGCGCCACGCTCGCGTTCGATGCCATCGGCGGCGGTCGCCTGGCTGGCGACATCCTGTCGTGTATGGAGGTCGCGGTGAACACGAAAGCCACCGAGTACAGCCGCTACGGCTCGGACGTGCACAAGCAGGTGTACATGTATGGCATGCTCGATTTCTCGCCCACCGAGATCGTGCGCGACTTCGGTCTGGCCTGGGGCCTCGGCGGTTGGCTGCTCACGCCGTTCTTGGGTCGTCTCGGACTCGAGGGGATGGCCCGTCTGCGCGACCGTGTGGTCGCCGAACTCACCACCACGTTCGCCAGTCACTACACCCATGAGGTGTCGCTGGCCGGGGCGCTGTCGCTCGACGCGATCCACGAGTACTCCCGGATGGCTACCGGCCTGAAGTACCTCATCCGCCCGACTGAAGGCTGACCGCACCCATGACGGATGTCCGCCTCTCCGTACTCGACCTGACCGTCCTCAACGACGGGCAATCCAGCGGTGATGCCCTGCGGGCGACGACGGCACTCGCTCGTCGCGCCGACGAGTTGGGCTACACCAGGTTCTGGGTGGCCGAGCACCACAACATGCCCAGCGTCGCGTGCACCGCGCCGACGGTGCTGATGGCGCACCTCGCCGCCAACACTCAGCACATCCGCGTCGGGTCGGGTGGTGTGATGCTGCCCAACCATGCGCCACTGGTGGTGGCCGAACAGTTCGCGCTGATCGAAAGCCTGTACCCGGGCCGAGTGGACGTCGGTATCGGTCGCGCACCGGGCAGCGATCAGCACACGGCGATGGCCCTGCGACGATCACGTGATCTACTCGGAGCCGACGACTTTCCGCGCGACCTGCTCGACCTGATGGGTCTGCTCGGCGACCCGCGCGGCGAGCACGGCTTGTGGCAGAACTTCCGCGCCACGCCGGCCCCGACCTCGATGCCATCGGTGTTCCTGCTGGGGTCCAGCGGCTACAGCGCGCAACTGGCCGGGCACCTCGGGCTGCCGTTCGGCTTCGCCCACCACTTCGACATGGGCGGCACGATGGACGCCGTCGAGCGGTACCGCCGCGAGTTCCGTCCGTCGTCGGTCCTCGCCGAGCCGTATCTGATCATCACCGCCAACGTGCTGGCCGCCGACACCAAGGACGAGGCCGAATGGCATGCGCTGCCGGCGCGGCTCACCACGCTCGGCCGCCGCACCGGCCGGTTCATCCGCTTGCCCTCGCCACAGGATGCCTCGGTGCACCCCGACATGGCCGAGGCCAATCGCCTGCCGACCAGCCGCGTCGTTGGTGCTGCTGCCGACGTTGTGGCCGAGTTGCTGGCGCTGGCCGGGCGCACAGGTGCCGACGAGTTGATGGTCACTTCGGTGGCCTACGACCTCGACGCGCGAGTGCGGAGCATCGAGCTACTCGCCGAGGCCTGGGCCCTCGCCTGAATGCAGCGTCAGCCTGCCGGTATGTAGGCGCAGGCTGGATCTTCGGCCAGCGGATCGCCACTCGACGCGTAGGCCCGCGACCGCGAACCGCCACACAACTCGCTGTAGTCGCACGTCCCGCACTTGCCACCGAACTCTGCCGCCCGGATCTGCTGTAGCAACGGGTGGTCGCGATAGACGTCGACGATGTCGTGGGTGCGTACGTTGCCGAGCACGATCGGTAAGAACCCCGCCGGCGTGATGTCGCCCGTGGCCGAGACGAACACGATGCCGCGACCGTCGCGTGTGCCCTTCGTGTGTGCCTTCGACGCTGTCGTCGGTGGCCCGAGTTGGTCGAGGAGGTCGGCAGCGAGGCGCTCGTAGAGCGGTCCGGTGGGGCCCTGGTGACCCTCTTCGCGCCAGCGCACGACGCGGCGGAACATCGGCCCCTCGACCGTGCGCACGATGAAGTCGTAGCGCGACGCGTCGTAGAGAAACTGACAGACATCCTCGTTGTCATCCGGACCGAGTTCGAGCATCGAACTGCCGCGGCCGACGTTGACGAGGAAGAACACTTCCCAGATCGCTGCGCCGTGGTCGCGCGCGATGCGCGCGATCTCCGGTAGTTCATGCACGTTGTCGGAAGTGACCACCGTGTTTACCTGGACGACGAAGCCGTTGGCGCGCATCCGGTCGAGTGCGGCGATGGTGGCGGGGAAGTGACCGTTGATACCGCGCAGACCTTCGTGCGTGGCTGGCGACGCGCCGTCAAGGCTGAGCGAGGCCACCTTCACGCCGGCGGTGCGCAACTGCTCGAGTCGCTCGTCGGTCAGCAGCGGCGTCACGCTGGGGGCGAGTGCCACGTGCACACCCACGTCGCGCGAGTGCTCGACGAGCTGGTCGAGATCGGGGCGCATCAGCACATCGCCACCGGTGATGATCAGGATCGGTGACGGCTTGCCGAACGCGGACAGCGAGTCGATGAAGCGCAACGACTCGTCCGTCGACAGTTCCCCCGGTACCGGGGTGGCCTGCGCTTCGGCCCGGCAGTGGCGACAAGCGAGTCCACATGCTCGCGTGGATTCCCAGAAGACCAGGATCGGTCGACGGTCGAGGTCGACCCCGCCGGTGGCGGCAGCGTGCGGGTGCATCGGGTGGTTCACAACAGCTCGGACGGTACCGGTGCCATCGGCGAGCCGGTAGGGCACGACGCCCCTTCCCGTCTTCCCGCAGCCGCCCCTCGCTGCCGCCCCTCGCTGCCGCCCCATCTCAGCGTCTGTGTCGCGGGCTTGACCTCCACCGTCGATCGTCAGTCCGCGACATAGACGGGGTGAGGGCTACGTTCGGGGGATGGATCCGATGGTGAAGGCGCTCATTGAGCATTACGGGATGACGCCGCTGCCGGTGGAAGAGACCTATTTCGTCAGCACGTGGCGCAGTACCGCGGAGATGCCAGACGGTGGTCCGATCGGGACGGCGATGATCGGGCTGTACGCAGCCGAGCCCTCCAGCCGGTCGTTGTTCCACCGCTTGAGCTTCGACGAGACGTGGCACTTCTACGGTGGCGACCCGATCCGACTGGTGCTGCTGCACCCGAACGGTGCGACCGAGGACGTGGTGATGGGTCCGGATGTGCTGGCCGGCCAACGAGTGCAGTACGTGCTCTCGGCGGGGGTGTGGCAGGCCGGTGAATTGGTCGCCGGCGGCCGGTGGGCATTGTTCGGTTGCACACTCGCTCCGGGTTTCACCGGCACGTGCTTCGAAGGCGGTCACGCCGGTGAGTTACTCCAGGCGTACCCAAGTCGGTCGGACGACATCGTCCGGCTGGCCATCGCCGACGATCATGGGACGGCGATGCCCGACGGCTTCGCTCCGTGAACCGCGCCCGCGGCGCTGCACGCACCACGTTCCTGTCGCTGCGCACGCGCAACTTTCGTCTGTTCTTCTTCGGTCAGCTGATCTCGCAGATCGGCAACTGGCTGACGATGATCGCGCTCACGCTGCTGGTGCTGCACGCCACCAAGAGCGGTGTCGCCGTCGGTGGTCTCGTGGCCTGCCAATACGGTCCGATCCTGCTGCTCGGCGCGTACGGCGGGCTGATCGCCGACCGATCCGACAAGCGGATGTTGCTGGTCATCACCCAGACGTTGCAGATGGCCCAGTCGTTCACGCTCGCGGCGCTGGCGTTCATGGATCACCCGCCGCTGATCGCCTTCTATGTCACATCCCTCGCCGGCGGGATCTTCCTCGCGTTCGACAACCCGGCGCGCCGCTCGTTCGTCTCCGAGATCGTGCCGCCCGCGCAGATGTCCAACGCGGTCACCCTGAACACGGCGCTGATGACATCGTCCCGCATCTTCGGGCCGGCACTCGCCGGCGTGCTGGTGGTGACCGTCAGGTACGCGTGGACGTTCATGATCGATGCCCTCTCGTACGTCGCCGCCATCGGCGGGTATCTGCTGATGCGCAAGGGCGAACTGTTCCCAGTACCCAAGAGCGTGCGCGCCAAGGGTCAGGTACGCGAGGGCGTGCGGTATGTGAGGACCGTCCGCGAGCTGTACGTGCCGATGGTGATGGTGACGATCATCGGCATCTTCACGTTCAACTTCTCGGTCACGCTCCCGCTGTTCGTGACGCACTCGTTGCGCGGCAGCGATGGCACGTACACGATCATCTACGCAGTGCTCAGCGTCGGCTCACTGGCGGCAGCGTTGAGGGCCGCGCACCGTCTGTCGCCCGGAGTGGAACACGTCGTGCGCGGGGCGTTCCTGTTCGGTGCGGCAATGCTGCTGTTCTCGCTGACGCCGAACCTGTTGAGCGCTTTCCCAACGGCGCTGTTCGTCGGCTTCGCCAGCATCATGTTCATGACCAGCGCGACGGCGATCGTGCAGGTGCGCGCCGACCCCTCGATGCGCGGTCGGGTGCTGGCGTTGCAGGCCATCGTGCTGATCGGTACCACCCCGATCGGTGGCCCCTTGCTGGGGTGGGCGTGTGATCAGTTCGGCGCGCGCTACGGCGTGGCGATCGGCGGGGTGGGCGCTGTCGCCGCCGGTCTCTGGGGTCGCGCCGAATGTCGTCGTCCACTCCACGCTGATGACCCGGCCGGTGTCGCCGCGTCGGTGGTGTCAGCCTGAGGCTCGCGCCTACTGCAGCGGGATCCCGCTGGTATCGCCTTCGGTGCGTGGGCCGAATAGGCGCCGGTCGTCGACCGCGATGGCGAGGTCGTTGATCGAAGCCTCGCGCCGGCGCATGTAGCCGAGGTCGTCGAATTCCCAGTTCTCGTTGCCATACGACCGCCACCACTGCCCGGCATCGTCATGCCACTCGTACTGGAATCGAACTGCAATCCGATTGCCCTGGTATGCCCACAGGTCTTTGCGCAGCACGTACTCGTGCTCACGCTGCCACTTGCGCTGCAGGAACGCGATGATCTCGGCGCGTCCTTTCACGAACTCGCCGCGGTTACGCCACTCGGAGTCCTCCGTGTACGCGCCGGCCACGCGCTCGGGATCCTTGGTGTTCCACGCGTTCTCCGCCATCAACACCTTCTGGCGGGCGGCCGCTTCGTCGAACGGGGGCAATGGGGCGCGGGGCGAGATCTCGGTCATCGAGCGTCACCCTAGAGAATCCGTCACCCGGCGGTGACCGTTGCTCGCCACAGGATCGTGTTGTCGATCTTGAGATCACCTGACCAGATCAGCTCCGCGGCCGGCGACCAGGTGATGGTGTCGTAGCCGTCCTTCGGGCCGACCTCGGCGGCCGTGTACTGGATCGCCGCGGTCCAGGCGCTGTCGTCGAACGTCGGCGACGTCCAATCGGTCGGCTCGGGGGTGATCTCGTGCTGGCAGTCGGTGCTCGGGTCGGCGGACGAAAGGCAGTCGGCATTCAGTGGTGCGCGGTGCACGACCAGGCCGCGCCAGCCAGTGGTAGTGGTGGCGACCACCTTGCCGGTAGACGTGTCGGTGATCTGGGCGATGAACCCGCCGTCGCCCATCTGCTGGCGGTCGGTGCCGATGTACTCGAGCCCGCTCTCGTCCTGCTTGAAGTCCTTCGTCACCATTGCGATCGTCAGCGGGTAGGTGGCGGTGAACGTGATGGTCTCCGCGTTGAATGACCGCTCGGTGGTGATCGGCACGCTGTCCTCACCGACCAGTTCGCCGTTGACGTACAGCGAGAACCAGTTGTCGGCCCACACCTGGGCGGTGAACGTGACGGGCGCGCCAACGGCGGACGAGTCGGTGGTGGCTGGTGCCGGTGCCGTCGTCGGCGCCGGTGCCGCCGGTGCCGACGTGGTGGTCACCGCCGCGTCGGCAGAACAGGCTGCTACGAGCAGCAGAGGTACGAGCAGGACTCGCTTCATCGGGTGTAGGTCTCCTTGGTGACGGTGCCATCGGGGGCGGTGAACGTGAAATCGACGGACGAACCCTGCACGGTCTATTCGACCGCGCCCTGAGTGGACCAAGGTCACTGTGCGTGCGTGGGCGAGGGGCGCACGCTGAAGGCACAACCATAGGACGGAGGGTCAGATGAACCCGACCGGTACGTGCCAGGAGTGCGGTGCACCATTCCTTCCCGGCGCATCCTCGTGCACGCAGTGTGGCGCCGCGCTGCCTTCGATGGCGCCGCCGACCCCGCCCGCGCCGCTTCCGCCAGGCGCGCCGCCGCCACCGCCGCCGGGGGTCATGCCGATGATGTCGACCGCGCAGGTTGGGGTGCAGCGGAACAACTCCTCCCTGATCGCGGGTGCGCTGCTGGCCGTCATCGCCCTGGTAGGGATCGGTGTGGTCCTACTCAACCGCGGCAGTGACAGCACCACCAAGGACACAAGTCCGGTCACGACCAACGCCACAGGCGATGGCACCGACCCGGCGAAGTTGGGCCAAGGTGAGGTGTTGCTCGAGCCGGTCAACGTGCCGACGGTAGACCCGTTCACCGACGACCAGCGCTCCGCAGCCGAGACGCAGCCGACCGTGTCGCTACCCGACATCCCGATCCCGTCAACATCGTCGACGCTGGCCACCGGGCAGGTGCCACTGCCGCAGGTGTCGGGTGCGCAGCCAGGCCTGTACGGCGGGACGCGCAACAACCAGGTGTGCGACAAGGAGAAGATGATCGTCTTCCTCGAGACGCATGCCGACAAGGCGGCGGCGTGGGCTGGCGTTCAGGGGATCGCGGTCAGCAACATTCGCACCTACATCACCGCGCTGACGCCGGTGATCTTGACCTATGACACCCGAGTGACGAACCACGGGTTCAAGAACGGCGCGGCCTATGCGCACCCATCGGTGTTGCAAGCGGGTACGGCAGTGCTGGTCGACGAATACGGCATCCCGCGAGCAAAGTGCTCGTGCGGGAACCCGCTGTCGCCGCCCATCCCGCTGACCGTCCCGCCGATCTACGTGGGCCCGCAGTGGCCGACGTTCACACCAACGACCATCATCGTGGTCATCCAGACCGTGGTGGTCGTGGAGGGCTTCACGATCGTCGACATCACCACCGGTGATCTGATCGTTCGGCCGGTGGGCGCCAACCCCGACACCCCCGACCTGGCGACCGGCGACATCCGTGTCACCCTCAGCTGGGGTGACACGGGCGACCTCGACCTGCAGGTCACCGATCCGCAAGGAGCTGCCGTCAACTATGACTTCCCCACCAGCGCCAGCGGTGGCCAGCTCGACGTCGACGCAAACTCGGGCTGTAACGACCCCCGCAGCGAGCCAGCTGAAAACATCATCTGGCCGGAGACGGGCCCGGACGGTCAGTACATCGTTCAGGTCACTCTCTACAACGACTGCAGTTCGCCGGGTCCTCACCCGTTCCTGCTGCAGGTGTTCATCGGCGGCCAGCCGGTGACGATGCAACTGGCTGGCGACGATGGTGTGTTCGGACCATCGGACGGCTCAGGCACGCTGTCGTCGAGCGTGCCGGTGATGTATTTCTCCTTCACTCGCGGTTGACAATATGACACTCTGGTAAGCGGGTCCTCTGGTCG
>CAIXHI010000073.1 GCA_903919215.1 uncultured Acidimicrobiaceae bacterium | reverse complement strand
TATCCATCCCTGTTGTTACGAGTTCGGCGCCGACGACCTGGAGGCCGTTCGCCAACGGTTCGGGCCGGAGGTCGCCGGCGTCACGTCGTGGGGTACCCCCGCACTCGACATGCGGGCCGTGGTGCGTCTCGCGCTCGCGGAGGTGGGGGTGCATCTCACCGATGTGTCGCACTGCACCGGGTGTCATCCCGACCGCTACTTCTCGCACCGTCGTCGCGCACAACTGGGCCGACAGGTGATGACGATCTGCACCCGGGCACGAGGATGAACGCCGCTGCGCTCGATCGGTCGGTGGCCGAGCGGTTGGCGGTAGTTCGCGAACGGATCGCCCGCGCGGGCGGTGTCGACGTGTCGGTGCTGGCGGTCACGAAACTGTTCTCGATCGACCATTGCTGGTCGGCGCACCGTGCGGGGTGTGCGGCGGTGGGCGAGAACTATGCGCAGGAGGTCGTGGCCAAGTTCGCCAGCCGGTTGGAGCCCGGAGCCGCTCCGCTGCCGTTCGAGGTGCACTTCATCGGACAACTGCAGACGAACAAGGTGCGTCAGTTGGCGTCGCTGATCGACGTCTACGAGTCGGTCGATCGCCTGTCGCTCGTCAGCGAGTTGTCCAAGCGGGCACCCGGGGCAGCGGTGCTGATCCAAGCTGCATGTCTGCACGAGCCGGGCAAGGGAGGCTGTCCGATCGAGGACGTGCCGGCGTTGGTGGATGCTGCGCGCACCGCTGGACTCGCCGTCCGTGGGCTGATGACGGTGGGTCCCACGACAGGTGGCCCCGATGCAGCACGGGCTGGATTCCGTGTGGTGCGCGCGCTCGTTGACGCACTCGAGCTCGACATCTGCTCGATGGGAATGACCGACGACCTCGAGGTCGCAGTCCAAGAGGGGTCCACGCAGGTGCGCATCGGAAGCGCCCTGTTCGGCGAGCGTCCCGTTTCGGCGGCCTCGGTACGGTAACCTCGGGACACCGTAGGAGGGTCGTGCATGTCGATGTGGAAGAAGGCAATGGATTACTTGGGTCTCGGGCCCGACGATGCCTACGACGACTATGACATGGCCCCGGAGCCTGAGCGTCCGATGCGTCAGAGCCGACCCGCGCAGCGCGACGAGATGGGCGGTGGAGGTGGTCGCCAGCAGCGTGGCGGCTACCCGCAGCACGAGTATGAGCCCGAGCCACCTCCCGTGCGTACCGTGCCGTCGCGGCCCTCGTTCCCACAGGCCATGCCGGATGTCGCGATCCGTCGTCCAGTGCCTGCGCCGGACGACTCCAGTGTGCAGCCGCGCCCGATCAACCCGCGTCCCGTTGCACCCGTCGCCCGCGTTGCCCCCGCGTCATCGGGGAGCGACCCGTACACGGTGAAACCGAAGCACTTCACCTCGGCGCAGGAGATCGCTGACAAGTTCAAGGAAGGTCAGCCGGTGATCATGAACCTCGAGGCCGCCGACCGCGATACGGAGCGTCGACTCATCGACTTCGCCAGCGGCCTGTGCTACGGCCTCGACGGCAACATGGAGAAGGTCGCCACCGGTGTGTTCTTGCTGAAGCCGCCGCCACGGAACTCGTCCTACGACGATCAGGGCTACGGCAACTGATTCCCCCCGCCATCCTCTCGATGCGGTCGCTGACCACCTAACATCGTCGGCATGGAACTCACGCCGCAGGCCATCCGCAGCACCGACTTCAAGACGGTGAAACGGGGTTACGCCCCCGATGAGGTCGATGCCTTCAAGGACGAAGTCGCTGCGGCCCTCGAGGCGGCGCACGGTCAGGCAACTGCGATGGAGTCGCGGGCCCGTGCGGCCGTCGGTCGTTTGCAGGAGTTGTCGCAGCAGGCGCCAGCAGCGGCCCGCTCGGCGGCACCTGGTCGGGAGGCCGCCCCCGCGCACGGTGTCACGCCGCCGGCCGGGCTCCCTGTCGGCGACACCGAGGTCATCAGCCGCACACTGTTGCTCGCTCAGCGCACGGCCGACACGGCGGTGGCCGAGGCTCGTGCCGAAGCACAATCCGTCACCAGTGGCGCCCGCGAGGAAGCCAGTCGTGTCGTCGACAGTGCTCGCTCGATGGCCGCGAAGATGATCGATGAAGCCAAGACCGAGGCTCGTCGCTCGAAGGAGGACGAGTTGACCCTCGCCGAGAACGAGGTACAGGCGCTGTTGGCCCGTCGCGACTTCTTGCTCTCCGATGTCGATCAGCTTGAGCAGTACATCCAGGCCCAGCGCGAGCGCCTGCGCGACACCGCCGTGGAACTGCACGAGATCGTCGAGCGCGTGCCCGGCGGGCTGGCCGATATGCGCCGCCCGCTGCTGTCGGCCTCGGCCGAGCCCGTGGTCCGGCGCTCGGCAGCGCCTGCAGCAGCGACCCCCGCGGCAACGGTCGCTCCTGGCGTCGATTCGCTCGGACTCGACGCAGATGACGACCCGATGTCGCTGTTCGCCCCGGACGACGTGCCCACCGGCGAGGTGCCGCTCACGGCTGGCCACGGAATCACCGCCGAAGTGCCGATCATCACGCCCGGATCCAAGAACGATCCGTTCCGAATCGGTGGCGACGAGCTCCGCTGACGAACGCGCTGCGCCCTCGGGCGCTAAGATTTTGTTCACGGCGTTGAAGAGGCCATCACCTCCGAGCCTCCGGAAGAACAGGTGGGCGGTTCGCCGTTCCACCTCAGTAGAACCGGACGGGTCCAGCCCGATATCGCTGGGTCAACGAGTGGTCATGTTCTGGGGGGCCTTCCCGCAGTGGCACGACAAGCAGGGTGGTACCGCGGGCCTCTGGTTCGTCCCTGTGCAAGCCGCACAGGAGCACACGTGACCTACCCCAACGTCCAACCCCAGCCCTCGTTCCCGACCGTTGAGCGTGAGATCCTCGCGTTCTGGGACGCCGACGGTACGTTCCAGGCCTCGATCGACGCCCGCGACGGGGCCGACGAGTACGTGTTCTATGACGGCCCTCCGTTCGCCAACGGTCTGCCGCACTACGGCCATCTGCTCACAGGATTCGTGAAGGACGCCGTGCCGCGCTACCGCACGATGCGTGGCCAGCAAGTGCATCGCCGTTTCGGCTGGGACTGCCACGGGTTGCCCGCAGAAGTCGTGGCCGAGAAGGAACTGGGCATCAGCGGCCACCCCGAGATCGCCAAGTTCGGCATCGACAAATTCAACGACGCGTGCCGCACGAGCGTGCTGCGCTTCACCGACGACTGGCACCGTTACGTCAACCGCCAAGCCCGGTGGGTCGACTTTGACAACGATTACAAGACACTCGACACGTCCTACATGGAGAGCGTCATGTGGGCCTTCAAGACGTTGTGGGACAAAGGTCTGGTGTACGAGGGGTTCCGCGTGCTGGCCTACTGCTGGCGGTGCGAGACGCCGCTCAGCAACACCGAGACACGTATGGACGATGTGTATCGCGATCGCCAGGACCCTGCGCTCACGGTGCAGTTCCACCTCGAGAGCGGGGAGATCATCCTCGCCTGGACGACGACCCCCTGGACGCTGCCGAGCAACCTCGCGCTCGCTGTCGGCCCGGAGATCGAGTACGCGGTGATGGAAGAAACCGATTCCGAGGGTCGGAGCACGCGCTACATCCTCGCCGAGGCGCGCTTGGGTTCGTATGAGAAGGAGCTTGCGGGCGCGACGCGGGTGGGCACGCTCGCCGGAGCGGATCTCGTCGGTCGCAAGTACACGCCGCTGTTCCCGTACTTCGCCGATACTCCCAACGCGTTCCATGTGTTGGCCGCGGACTTCGTCACCACCGAGGACGGCACCGGTGTCGTGCACTTGGCCCCCGGATTCGGTGAGGACGACCAGAACATCTGCAATGCCGTGGGGATCCCCACGCTGTGTCCGATGGACGAACATGGCCGCTACACCGCCGAGGTCACCGACTGGGCCGGGATGCACGTGTTCGATGCCAACCCCGAGGTGATCAAGCACCTCAAGGCGCGCGGAGTGGTCGTGCGTCACGACAGCTATCTGCACAGCTACCCGCACTGCTGGCGCTGCGCCGAGCCGTTGGTCTACCGGGCGATCAGCTCGTGGTTCGTGCAGGTCACTGCTGTTCGCGACCGCATGGTGGAGCTCAACCAGCAGATCCGCTGGGTGCCCGAGCACATCAAGGACGGTCAGTTCGGCAAGTGGCTGGCCAATGCCCGCGACTGGGCCATCAGCCGGAACCGCTTCTGGGGTTCACCCATCCCGGTGTGGCGCAGCGACGACCCGGAGTACCCGCGTATCGACGTGTACGGCAGCCTCGCCGACATGGAGCGCGACTTCGGTGTGGCCGTCACCGATCTGCATCGCCCCTACGTCGATGATCTGGTGCGACCGAACCCCGACGACCCGTCCGGCAAGTCGATGATGCGGCGAGTACCGGAAGTGCTCGATTGCTGGTTCGAGAGCGGCAGCATGCCCTTCGCTCAGGTGCACTACCCATTCGAGAACCGCGAGTGGTTCGACAGCCATTACCCGGGCGACTTCATCGTTGAGTACATCGGCCAGACGCGTGGGTGGTTCTACACCTTGCACGTGTTGGCGACGGCGTTGTTCGACAAGCCGAGCTTCAACACCTGCGTCAGTCATGGCATCGTCCTGGGTGACGACGGCCAGAAGATGTCGAAGAGCCTGCAGAACTACCCCGACCCGATGATGGTGTTCGACACCTACGGCAGCGATGCCATGCGGTGGTACCTGCTCAGCTCGCCGATCCTTCGTGGTACGGATCTGATGGTCACTGAGGACGGCATCCGCGACACTGTCCGGCACATCATCCTGCCGATCTGGAACTCGTGGTATTTCCTGTCGCTGTACGCGAACGCTGCGGGCACGAGTGGCACGTTCCGAACGGACAGCACGGATGTGCTCGATCGCTACATTCTGGCCAAGACGCACGATCTGCTCGTGGAGATCACGGTCGAACTGGACGAGTACGACCTGTTCGCCGCGTGCGGCGC
>CAIXHI010000072.1 GCA_903919215.1 uncultured Acidimicrobiaceae bacterium | reverse complement strand
TGATCACTCTTCGGAAGCTTATGATCCGTGCATAAGGTTCCGAAGATCGAAATAGACTCAGGGCATGGACCCCGTCAGAAACCCGTTCGCTCCCGGTGCCGGCACCCAGCCTCCCGAGTTGGCCGGCCGCGACGACCTGCTGTCTGCAGCACGGATCTCGCTGGCGCGGATCAAGTTGGGGAGGCCTGCGAAGAGCATGATGCTCATTGGTCTGCGAGGCGTCGGCAAGACCGTGTTGCTGGATCGGATCCGGGCCGAGGCCGAGGCCGAGGGCATGGTGACGGTCCGCGTGGAGGCATCCGAGGGTCGTTCGCTGCCGGCATTGCTCGTACCACAGTTGCGGGTGGCATTGCTCGGTCTCAGCCGTCAGGCGAAGAGCCGAGATCTCGCCGTGCGGGCGCTGCGAGCCCTCGCGGGATTCGCCCGCTCGTTGAAGGTGAAGTACGGGGACATCGAAGTGGGTATCGACTTCGAGCCAGAGCCCGGACTCGCCGACAACGGTGACCTCGAGCAAGACCTGCTGGCCTTGCTCGAGGCGGCCGGAGCTGCTGCCGGTCGTGCTGACGCTGCGTTGGTGATCTTCATCGACGAGTTGCAGTACGTGCCGGAGCCGCAACTCGCAGCACTGATCACGGCGCTCCATCGGTGTGCCCAGGAGTCGCTCCCCGTGGCCGTGGTGGGTGCCGGACTTCCGCAACTTCCAGGGCAGATGGGCCGCGCCAAGTCGTATGCCGAACGACTCTTCGAGTTCCCGGTGATCGGACCGCTGGGACGCGACGCCGCGAGTGCGGCGATCCGGGTGCCGGTGGCGAACGAAGAGGAAGCGATCGCGGTCGATGCGGTCGATGCCATCGTGACGGTGACGCAGGGGTACGCCTACTTCTTGCAGGAGTGGGGCAAGTTCGCATGGGATGTTGCCGAGGGGTCACCGATCACTGCCGCGGACGTTGAGCTCGCCACCAGAGAAGCGATTGCTTCACTGGACGAGAGCTTCTTCCGAGTGCGCTTCGACCGTCTGACTCCTGCAGAACGGCGTTACCTGCGGGCCATGGCGGAGCTCGGTCCGGGTCCGCATCGGTCGGGGGACATCGCCGCGATCCTCGACCGCCCGGTGACGTCGCTCGCCCCCCTGCGGGCGCAGCTGATCGGTAAGGGAATGGTGTGGAGTCCAGGTCACGGTGACACGGCGTTCAGCGTTCCGTTGTTCGACGAGTTCATGCGGCGCGTGATGCCGGACGACTCGTGGCGCAACGGCCCGCCGAACACGCATTAAGGTCCGCCCTGTCAGACACGAACGACGGGGGTTGGTTCATGCGTCAATGGGGAATGGCCGCGGCATTGCTCGCGGGGTCGGTATTCGTACCGGTTGCAGCACACACGGCGTCGGCAGACGGGCCAGGAGTAGGAGCTCCATGGGTCGTCAGCATCGGCGACTCCTACATCTCGGGTGAAGGTGGGCGCTGGGCTGGCAACAGCAACAGCAGTTCCGGCTCGGTCGATGCCGGCGGTTCGGCGGCCTACTACGACAACGCCACGCACACGGCCGAGACGATCAACCGCTGCCACCGCAGCACTGCGGCCGAAGTGCACATCGGTGGTGGAGTCAGCAGTCTGAATCTTGCGTGCTCGGGGGCGAAGACCAGCACGTTCATCAGCAGCGACGGCTACTTCAAGCCGGGTATCGATTTCTACAACAGCGGCGGGAACCAGGGTCAGGCGCTGATGCTGCAGACGTTCGCCAGCACGCACAACGTGAAGATGATCCAGTTGTCCATCGGCGGCAACAACTACGGCTTTGCCGACATCATCCAGTCGTGCGTCACCGACTTCCTCACGTCACCGTCGTGGTGGAAGAACTACTGCAACGACGACAGTTCGGTCACGGCCAACTTCACGACCACGAACATCACCAACCAGACGAACGCGATCAAGGGTGCGATCAACAACGTCAAGACGGCGATGGCCAACGCGGGCTACTCGACGACGCAGTACAACATCGTCGTGCAGACCTACCCGTCGCCGGTTCCTACCAGCACCGGCTTCCGCTATAGCGAGTCGGGTTTCACCCGGCAGAGCACCGGTGGATGCGGGTTCTGGAACGCCGACGCGAACTGGGCGAACGGCACGGCTCTGGTGAACATCAACAACTCGGTGAAGAGTGCAGCGGCGGGCGCCAACACCTCAGGCAACCTCGTGGTGCTCGACCTGGCTGCGGCGTTCAACGGCCGACGCCTGTGTGAGAACACGGTGAACCTGATGGAGAACAGTGGCAGGGCCAACTGGACCGTCGCCGGTGCCAGCGATACCA
Source organism: uncultured Acidimicrobiaceae bacterium (assembly GCA_903919215.1). Lineage (GTDB taxonomy): Bacteria > Actinomycetota > Acidimicrobiia > Acidimicrobiales > Ilumatobacteraceae > UBA668. The sequence goes on along the minus strand of CAIXHI010000072.1, from coordinate 3,209 downwards.
CGGAGTGGATCGCCCAGATCCGAACGCTCAGCACCGTGTTCGGCCCGTACTACGTGCAGGAGAGCCTGCACCCCAACTGGTGGGGCGAGAAGGCTGTCCGTAACTGCGTGCGTCAGGCGTACAACGGCGGTGCAGTGCGTGGCGGTACGTGTAACCGGGGTACCGGGCTCAACGCCAACGGCGAACCGAACATGTCGCTGACCTAGGTCAGGATGCGGGCGACCCGAACTGGCGGTCGCCCGCATCGCCCAGGCCGGGCCAGATGAAGGCGGTCTCGGTGAGGCGTTCGTCCAGCGAGGCGGTGTAGATCGCGATATCGGCCGAGCTCTGGCGCAGTAGTTCGACACCCTCGGGTGCGGCCAGGACACAGACGACGATGATGGTGCCAGTGGCGCCGCGCTCGAGCAGCAGGTCGATGGTGTGCACCAGCGAGCCGCCGGTGGCCACCATCGGGTCGAGCACGATGATCTGACGGCCGGCCAGGTTCTCGGGCAGCTTGTTGACGTACGGCTTGGGCAGGTGTGTGTTCTCGTCGCGGGCCACACCGATGAAGCCGACGTCGGCGTTGGGCAGCAGATCTTGGGCCGCACTCAGGAAGCCGAGACCGGCACGCAGCACTGGCACCACCACCGGCTGGTTGTCGAGTTGACGGCCGAGCGTCTCGGTGAGTGGGGTCTGGACGCGCACCGCGTGGGTGGGCAGGCCGCGGGTGGCCTCGGCCATCAGCAGTGTGCCGATGCGCTCGAGTTCCTGGCGGAACAGGGCGTTCGGCGTGTCCTTGTCGCGTACGCGGGTCAGCGAGTCGGCAATGAGCGGGTGGTCGACGACGTGGAGTGCAACAGCCATGCCCCGAGTGTAGAGCTACAGCTTGGCGGCCTTGGCGTGTGCGTAGCGGGGTTTGATGATGCCGTTGATGATCTGCAGGCGCTCGGGGAACGGAGCGAACGCACTCTTCATCGCGTTGATCGTCAGCCACTCGAAGTCGTCGAGCCCCCAGCCGAAGGCATCACGCAGTTGCTCCATCTCGTAGGTCATCGAGGTGGCGCTCATCAGGCGGTTGTCGGTGTTCAGCGTCACGCGGAAGCGCAGACGGCGCAGCATCCCGATTGGGTGCTCGGCGACGCTGGCGCATACGCCAGTACCGACGTTGCTGGTGGGGCACAGCTCCAGTGGGATGCGCCGGTCGCGCACGAACGTGGCGAGGCGGCCGAGTTGCTCTTCTCCAGGGGCACCGGTGATGTCGTCGACGATGCGCACACCGTGGCCGAGCCGTTCGGCTCCGCAGAACTGCAGGGCCTCCCAGATACTGGGCAGACCGAATGCCTCGCCGGCATGGATGGTGATGTGGAAGTTCTCGTGGCGCACGTACTCGAACGCGTCGAGGTGGCGAGTGGGCGGGAAACCCGCCTCGGCCCCGGCGATGTCGAATCCGACGCAGCCCTTGTCGCGCCACCGTACGGCCAGCTCGGCGATCTGCCGGCTGCGAGCGGCGGTGCGCATTGCCGAGCAGATGAGGTAGATCGTCAGGTCGGTGCCCTTGCTGCCGCGCTCGAACCCGGCCAGGATCGCCTCGACCACATCGTCCAATGACAGACCCTGTTCGGTGCACAGCTCGGGGGCCATACGCACCTCGGCGTACACCACACCGTCGGCGGCGAGGTCGACCGCGCACTCGTAGCTGACCCGCTCGATCGCGTCGCGGTGCTGCATCACGCCGACGGTGTGGGCGAACGTTTCCAGGTACAGCACGAGGTCGTTGCGCTTGGCGCCACGGTTGAACCAGCTGGCCAGTTCGTCGACATCGTGTGACGGCAGGTTCGTGTAGCCGTACTGATCGGCGAGGTCGATCACGGTTTGCGGACGCAGCCCGCCGTCGAGATGGTCGTGCAGCAGCACCTTGGGCAGCGATCGGATGTCCATGCCACGAGCGTAGGCTTTTCGGATGGAGACACCTCCCCAGCTCACGGCCCAGCTCACGATCCTCGGCAACACGGTGCGCCACGCGGTCGATCACGTCGAGGTCTTCCCTGCCCCGGCGAACGTGACGGTGGTGAAGTTCACCAACGACGAACTGGCCTCGATGTGCCCCGTCACCCAGCAGCCCGATCTGTCCACCGTGGTGATCGAGTACGTGCCCGATCAGTGGTGTATCGAGTCGAAGAGCCTCAAGCTGTACCTGTGGGGCTTTCGCGACCGGGCCGTGTTCGCCGAGGCGATGTGCGCCGAGATCGCCGGTGAGGTGATGGCCACGGCCCAGCCGAACTCGGTGAAGGTGACGCTCACCCAACGCCCCCGAGGTGGCATCGAAGTACAAGCCGTCAGCCAGCTCACCCGCTAGTCCAAGTCGGCGGTGAGGCCCGGACAGGTCTGTCCTGAACGCCGACTTGCGCGGGGGTCTGACAAGTCGGCGGTGAGGCCCGGAAAGGTCTGTCCTGAACGCCGACTTGGCTAGGGGAGGGGGTCGGCGGCGGTGAGGGAGCGCAGGACGCCGGCCTCACGTAGCGCCGCCACCTCGGCCGCGCTGTAACCCAGTTCGGCCAGTACTTCGTCGCCGTGTTGGCCCACCAGCGGGGCGTGGCGGCGCACGGAGGCGGGGGTGGCGTCGAAGCGGACGCCACCGGGCAGCACGCGGTACTCGCCGACGATCGGGTGGTCGGCCACGGGCAGCTCCTCCACCAACTCGTCGAGCGTGCGGACGGGGCCGGCGGGGATGTCGTGCAACTCGCAGTAGGCCAACCATTCGACGGTCGTGCGAGTGAGGATCAGTTCGGCCACCTCGCGGTACAACTCGGCGGCGAACTCGAGGCGTGACCAGCGGGTGGCCATACGGGTGTCATCGACCAGGTCGTGGCGGCCACCGGCGGCGAACAGATCGTTGTAGTTCTTGGCGGTGTAGGGCAGCACATGGATCCAGCCGTCGGCGCTGCGTTGCGGGTGACGGCCTGGCAGCAGCACGCGTGGAAGTCCGGCGGGTCCGATCGGCGGGACGGTGGCAGCGGCCGAGAGGTGCTCGGCGAGCATGAACGCGCGCACGGCCTCCACCATCGGCACCTCCAACCGCTGGCCCTCGCCGGTGGTGTCGCGGTGGTGCAGCGCCGCCAGTACGCCGTAGACGATGGTCATACCGGAGAGCTTGTCGGCCATGATCGTGGGAGCGATCGCCGGATCGCCATCGCGTAACTGGAACGCAGCCGCGACGCCCGACGCCG
>CAIXHI010000071.1 GCA_903919215.1 uncultured Acidimicrobiaceae bacterium | reverse complement strand
GCCGAAGCATTGCGCGGCTTCATCGCCGACGACGCGATCTACCAGAACGTCGGCATGGCCGCCTCGGTGGGCGTTGACGCGATTGTTGCCGACCTTGCTCGTCAGCTCGCTATGTTCCCCGACTCGTACGCGTACGAGATGAAGAACATCGCCGCCGATGGCGACGTGGTGCTCACCGAGCGGCTCGACTTCATCAGCGTGCCAGGTGGCACCCCGGTCGGCTTGCCGGTGATGGGCACGTTCGTCGTGCGCAACGGCAAGATCGTTCGCTGGCACGACTACTTCGATCTCGGCTTACCGGGCAAGATGCTCTCGGGTGTGGACGTTTCGGCGCTGATCCCACTGCAGTACTGACGAGGGTGACCTCGGGTTACGGCTGTCTCCTACACTCGGCGGCGTGCAACCCGAGGCGCTCCGTTCACTCGTGCTGATCGTGTCGATCGCGACACTCAGCCCGCTCATCTCCGACCTCGCCAAACGCTGGACCCGCGTGCCCGGTGTGGTGATCGAGATCTTCCTCGGGATCCTCATCGGACCGCACGTACTCGGTTGGGCGCACCTCGACGAGGTGATCGAGGTGCTGGCCGAGATGGGGCTGGTGCTGCTCATCTTCCTGGCCGGTTTCGAGATCGACCCGGATGCGGTGAAGGGGCGGCCGGTGAAGTTGGCGGTCGGCGGTTGGGTGCTGTCGCTCGGCATGGGCACCGGCGTGGCCGTCGTGCTGCATTCGCTCGACGTCACCTCGGGTATCCGCTTCGTCGCAATCGCACTCACCACCACAGCGGTCGGCACGCTGCTGCCGATCCTTGGGGACGCCGGTGTGCTGCCCACGACACTTGGGCGCAACATCCTGGCGAGCGGAGCGATGGGTGAACTGGGGCCGATCCTCGCGATCTCGGTGGCGCTGGCGACGGACTCGCCGGCGAAGACCACCGCTGTGTTGCTGGGCTTCGGCGCGATCACGCTGCTGGTCGGATGGTTGGCGACGCGGCCCGCCCAGCCGCGGATCATCCGCCTGATCGCGCGCACGCTGCACACGAGTGGGCAGTTCGGTGTGCGCTTCAGCATGCTGCTGTGCGTTCTGCTCGTGTGGGTTGCCCAGACGTTCGGGCTCGACGTGTTGTTGGGCGCCTTCGCTGCTGGCATGGTGGCCCGTCTGTTCCTCGTTGGTCACGCTGCCGAGGCCACCGACGACGTGCAGCACGACGCTGACCATCGCCACGAGGTGCAGGTCCGCATCGAAGCGCTGAGCTTCGGGTTCTTCATCCCGGTGTTCTTCGTGGTGAGCGGTGTGCACTTCGACCTTGCCGCGCTGGGTCACCTCGGCGCGTTGGCGAAGGTGCCGATGTTCCTGGCGCTGTTCCTCGTGGTCCGCGGTCTGCCAGCGTTGCTGTACCGACGCGACCTCGACCGGCCGAACCTCGCCGCGCTCGCGCTGTTGCAGTCGGCAGCGCTGCCGTTGGTGGTGGTGATCACCGGCCTCGGTGTTTCCACCGGGCGGATGCGGCCCGACAATGCGGCCGCGATGGTGGGTGCCGGACTCTTGTCGGTCATCGCCTTCCCGCTGATCGCGCTCGCAGTCCGCGGCCGGTCACAGACGCTCTGAGTCGGTAACGTCGGTACATGTCCGAGCAGTCAGCCGACCCATCACCCGTCGACGTCCAGCAGGACGGTCACGTCCTGATCCTGCGTATCAACCGCCCCGACGCGATGAACGCCCTGAATGGCCGGGTCCTCGCGGATCTGATCACCGCTGTGAAACGTGCGAACAGGGACGATTCGGTGCGCTGCATGGTGTTGACCGGCGCCCCCCGGACCGACGGCAGGCCATGTTTTAGCGCAGGTGACGACCTCAAGGAGGCTGCGGCCGGGCTGCACCCGACGGGAAACCCGGGGAACAAGCTGTGCAACGCGCTCGACGAATCGCTGAAGCCGTCGATCGCCGTCATCGACGGTGTGTGCACCACGGGTGCGTTGGAACTCGCTCTAGCCTGCGATCTGCGCGTGGTTGCGGAGACGGCGCAGATCAGCGACTGGCATCTCGCGCGCCTGGGATCGGGTCTGGGTGGTTGGGGTGCGAGCACCCGGCTGAGTCGTCTGGTCGGCGTCGCCCAGGCCAAGGACATGATCCTCACCGGCAAGGTCATCGACGGCAATGAGGCGCTGCGGATCCAATTCGCGCAGCGGGTCGTGCCGTCCGAGCAACTGTGGGACGAGGCGATGGCGATGGCCCACTCAATCGCAGCGATGAGCCCCGAGGGTGTGCAGATGACGATGGCGCATCTCAGCCGTGTGGAGGATCTCTCCAAGGAGGAGTCGCTGCGTTTTGCGACGCAGGTCCGCGAATGGTTCCGCTCGTCCTCAACGTTTGCCACCCTGGCGCAGAACGTGTTGGATCAGCAGCAGTCGCGTTGATGAGCGCGGTGGCTCAGGACTTGG
>CAIXHI010000070.1 GCA_903919215.1 uncultured Acidimicrobiaceae bacterium | reverse complement strand
GCGTTCTCCAGCAAGATCGACGGTTCGAGGCCCTTGCGGCTGAACCGCCACCAACGCGGATCGACGAGCGTCACCAACTCATAGACGAACGGAACGTCGGCGGCTGAGATCAGCCGCCACCCCGGCTGCGCTGCAGGTGTCGGTGTTTCGGTCATCCGAGTGGTCCTCCCTGGCGGAGCAGCACCTCGCCCATCCGCACATCGTCGGCGAGGTCACGCACGATCAACGTCAACACTCGCGCGGTCGGGCCGTCGGTCAGTGCATCGACCTCGGCGAGCTGCTCGCTGCAGTCGGCCAACAATCGAGGGAGTACCACCCGGTAGGTGCTGTACAACAACTCGTCAGTGGTGGGGGCGCGTCGCAGGAGCGCCACCTGTTGTTCGACCGCAGCGTCTGCTGGCACGGTGAGCGTGGCGGCGTCGAGTTCGTCGAGCTCCGGGAATCGTTGCGCCAACAGCTCGGCGTGCCAGGCGAGATGGTGAGCATGGGCGGCCAGCACCGGCTTCACCGTCGGGTCGGAGGTGGCGGCCACATGGGTGCCGAGCGCTTCGAACAACTGCAGGCACAGCCAGCGGTGATGTCCCAGTCGGTGGGCGTTCTGCAGCATGTCCAGCACGTTGGCGAGCCTAGTGCTGGCGTCGCGGGGTCGCCGCCGGTCAGAGTTCGGCGCGGCGAGCCGTGGGCTGTTGCGCCAGCAGCTCGTCGGGCAACGCAGTGCCGGTGACCTCGTCGGTCCAGTAGGTGCCGGCATCCAGGCGAGCCAGGGCGACTTCCACTCCGGCCAGATCGCGTTCGATCGCGTCCAGGTCGAGCACCGTGCTCTCGGTGGGCTCCGCGGTTGCGGGCGTCGTCTCGTCGCTCATGGCCGGTGAGGTTATCCGTTCACCCACAGTTCGTCCCCGGCGTGAGGGTTGCCCCTGGCGATGGCGTATGGTGCCTGCGTGGCACGTGTACGGCTGGACCATGTCTCCAAACAGTTCGGTGAAGGCGACGAGCAGGTCACTGCCGTCGACGACATCTCGCTCGACATCCAGGATCATGAGTTCATGATCCTGCTCGGCCCCTCGGGGTGCGGAAAGAGCACGCTGTTGCGGATGGTGGCGGGGCTCGAGGACCCCACCGTCGGCGATGTCTTCATCGGCGAGCAACGGGTCAACGACGAGTTGCCCAAACTGCGCGATATCGCCATGGTCTTCCAGAGCTACGCGCTGTACCCCCATAAGACCGTGCGGGCGAACATCGAGTTCCCGCTCAAGGTGCGCGGTGTACCGAAGGTTGAACGTGCGGCGCAGGCGTTGCACGCCGCCGAGATCTTGGGTCTGGCCGAGTACATGAAGCGCAAACCGGGTCAGCTCAGCGGCGGCCAGCGTCAGCGTGTGGCACTTGCCCGCGCCATCGTGCGCAAACCGGCCGTGTTCTTGATGGACGAGCCGCTGTCGAACCTCGATGCCAAGCTGCGCGGCGACACGCGAACCGAACTCGTCGATCTGCACCGCAGGCTCGACAGCACGTTCATCTACGTCACCCACGACCAGGTGGAAGCGATGACGATGGGCAGTCGCGTGGCGGTGATGAACGCCGGCCGCCTTGAGCAGGTGGGTACCCCACAAGAGGTGTACGACCGACCCGCCAGCGCGTTCGTCGCCCAGTTCATCGGCACACCGCCGATGAACGTGCTGCCCGTGGGTGTGTTGGGCACGAACGATGTGCAGGTGGGTATCCGCCCCGAGCATCTGCTGCTCGCGCCGGAAGGCCGTCTGTCGGGCAACGTGTACCAAGTGGAACACCTCGGCCACGAGGTGCTGGTGCACGCGGAATCGGCTGCCGGTCGCCTCGTCGCCCGTGTCGACCCGGCCAGTGATCTGCCGGTGGTGGGTGATGCTGTGCGCTTCGATGCTGCCGATCACCACCTGCATCGTTTCGATGCACACTCGGGGATGAGGGTGTCGTGAAACGCAAGTTGCGCGACCTGCCGCCCGCGCTGCTGATGTTGGTGCCGTCGCTCGGGTTGTTGGGCGTCTGGACCATCTATCCGTTGGTGAGAGCCATCGATTACGGCCACAAGGCCTGCGACATTTCCGTACGCAACTGTCGCGACGTTGGCTGGGACCGCTACTGGACCGTGTTCCAGAGCAAGGAGTTCCAAGACGCGCTCCTCGTCTCGCTGAAGCTCGCACTGATGACGGTGCCCACCGGGTTGGTGCTCGGTATCG
>CAIXHI010000069.1 GCA_903919215.1 uncultured Acidimicrobiaceae bacterium | reverse complement strand
TTGTTCGGGGCTGCGCAGCAGTGGACCCATCACCTTGGCGAACATCGGCAACGACGCGGCGACGCCGGGTGTGTCGGCCCAGCCAGGGTGCATCGCGTGGAACACCACTTCACTGGGGTCGATGTGCTGCGCCCACATCTCGTTCAGTGTCACCTGCGCACGCTTGGCGCGGGCGTATTGCTCGGAGCCCTTGTAGTCGTCGCCCATCTCCAGATGCTGCACCGTCAGCCCGGTGGCGTACATGCCACCCGACGACATCGTGAGCACCCGACCCGGCGCGGCAACGCGCAGGATGGGGAGCAGCAGGGTGGTCAACAGGAACGGCCCGATCACCTGACTGGCCACCGTGAGCTCGGTGCCATCCGGCGCAGTACGGCGATCGGCGGTGAGGGCGCCGGCGTTGTGGATCAGCACGTCAAGACGAGCGTGGCGGGCCAGCACCTCCGCAGCGCCAGCGCGCACCGCAGCGAGGTCGCCCATGTCGGCGACCACTGACTCGACGTGCTCGTTGCCGCTCGCCATCGCGATTCCTTGGCGCACCCGTTCGGTCTTGTCGGGGTCGCGGCCCCACACAATGACGGTGGCACCGCAGCGGGCAAGTGTCTCTGCGGCCGATCTCCCGAGGCCCGACGTCGCGCCGGTGATCAGCACGGTTCGGCCGGTGAGGTCGTAATCGGCCAACTTCGTCCAGTGCGCCACGCGTGAGCGCACGTCGTAACCGAGCCGCGTAAAGCTGGTCACCACTGGGGCTTCGAGCACCTTGTCGACCACACACTGCCACTGGACCATCGGATCAGTCTGGCCCGCCTCGGATGTGTGCGGTCGGATTACGCTTCGTCGGAACGGAACGACTGCGAGGTCACATGAGCTTCTGCGCTTCTTGCGGCGCGGCGATGCCGCCCGGGGCCATCTTCTGCGGCGCGTGCGGACATCGGGTAGGCAACCAGGTCACTGCCCCGTCGGCCACGGCAGCGGGTGCGAGGCCCGTTGTACCTCCGACCGTCGCGCTCGGCCCCACCCCCACACCGCCCCCTCCGCCGTCACCACGGCGCAATCCGCTGGTGCTGGTGCTCGTGGTGGTCGCGGTCCTGGCGATCGGTGGTGGGGTCATCGTTCTCGCTACCCGTGACGGGAGAGGCTCTGCCCCCACGTCTGTCTCCACCACCGTCGATGGTTCCACCACCGTGTTGGGGAGTACCACGGTGTTGGGGAGTACCCCGGTCGCGTCGACTGTGGTGCCGGCCGATCCGGCCACACAGCTGCAGCAGTTCGTCACCGCCGACCTGCCCACAGCCAGCTCGCTGGTCGGCAAGTACGTGCCGCAACTCAGCGCCAAGAAGGTGGGACTCACCGTCGGCAGCATCACCTATGGCCCGGCAGAGGTTCTTGGCGATCACCTGAAGTTGCGGTCCGCGTACGGCGCGATCCTGGTCGATGGCACTGCGTTCCAGTTCACCTCTGGTGGTACGCGGATGCTCGGCTGGTTCCTCACCATCGTGCCCAAGCCGTTCACCACCAAGGCCGCGGCCACGCAGTGGTGCACCGACCAGGGTCTCACTTCGACCGACTGCTTCGGCCGAATGTTCTCGCCGCCAGCGTGACCTGTCGTCGGCCGGGTGTCGTGCTGTTGGGGTTGATGGCGGTCCTCGTCGCCGCATGCTCGTCGCTGCAGGCCGCACGTGTGTCGAGCACCTCAGCGGCGACCGTCACGTCGGCTGCGACCGTCACCACGCTCGCACCCAGCACGACGATCGACGAACGGCAGCGGCGCATCGAGTGCGTGCAGCAGTGGCCGCTGCGAGATCGCATCGCGCTGATGGTGTGGCCCTCGGTGTACCCCGAGCAATGGGCCAGCGCTGAGTCCGTGGTGCGCGACCTGCACGTGGGTGGGGTGCTGCTGATGAAACCCGATGATCAGTTCGCGTCCGACCTTGCCGCGCACCTGGCTGGGCTGGACGCCGTGAGTTCGCACGGTGTCGTTGTGGCCACCGACGAGGAGGGCGGCTCGGTGCAACGGCTGAGCGCCGTGGAGGTGCTGCCCTCACAACAGGCGATGTCGGCGCTGACTCCCACCGAGGTGTTCGACACGTTGAGTCGTCACGCGCGCCTGCTGGCTGGCGCGGGAATCGACGTCGTGCTGGGCCCAGTTGTTGATGTCCGCCCACTGCAGGGCAGCGATCCGCTGGGCCATGGTCGGTTGTTCACGGGTGGTCCCGAGGATGTGGCCGCGCTGGCCGACGTGTACGTGCGGGCGTGGCAGTCAGCGGGAATCCTCCCGGTGCTGAAGCACTTTCCTGGTCACGGTTCCGCCTCGGCTGACACGCATTCAGGGTCCGCGATCACACCCTCGCTCGACGTGTTGCGCACGCGCGATCTGCTGCCGTTCGCGGCGTTGGCTCACTCGGGTGCTGGCGTGATGGTGGGCCATCTCGCCGTGCCCGGCCTGACCGACGGCGAGCCGGCCAGCCTCAGCCCCGTGGCGATCTCTTTGTTGCGCGACGACCTCGGGTACGGCGACGCGTTGGTGATGACCGACGCGCTCGGGATGGCGGGTGTCGGGGTACCGGTGCCGCAGGCGGCGGTGCGCGCAGTGGTGGCGGGCGTGGATGTCGTGATCTTCACGAGCACTGGTCAGACCCAGGAAGTGATCGATGCGATCGAGGCGGCAGTGAACGACGGCACGATCCCCGTGCAGCGCATCGACGAGTCGGCGGCGCGGGTCCTGGGCCTCAGGCCCCTGGAGTGTCGATCCGCTGGTACGAGTTCTTGAAGTCGTCCTGCAGCACCATTGCGATGCCGTTGGTGTCGAACACGTCGAGTTGCTCCGCGAGCGTCGTGGTGGTGTAGGTCCATCCGGTCGGGAGCTTCAGCGAGTCGCCGAGTGTCGCGAGTCGGTCCATCGACATTGTCGGATCGACGATCTGCGAGTACGACTGCATCACGTACTGCACACCGTCGGTGTCGGTCAGCAGGTAGATCTGTGTGCCGGCCTTGAACGTGAACACGGTGTCGCGTACGACGGGTTTCGCTAGGTAGTTCGAGAGGTCGGGCACACCCTTGCCGAGGTTCACGGTGGCCAGTTCCATCATCTCGATGGTGCCGAACGTGCTGAGGTTGCCGGTCGTCTTGATGTTGGCGGTGATCGAGTCCAGCACCCAGTAGCGCGGCCCGTTCAGCAGCGCCGTCAGCGCGCCGCGTTCGGTGGCGATGGCCGCGGCGTCGAGCGCCTCCCAGTCGGCTTGCGGGCACTCGTTCTGCCCCTGCGTTCCCCACACGTTGGCGATGAGCTCGTCGTCCACCTTGTTCAACAGCAGCACCTCGCAGTAGCGCACGCCGCGCATGCCGTTCGGGTACATGGCCGACAGTCGGGTGGTGGTGGGGGTCTCGGTCGCCGGCGGTACCTCGGTGGTCGCCGGTGCGTCGGTGGCGGGCACGCTGTCGCCAGTGGTCGGCGCGGTGGCGGTGGCGCCCTTGGCATCGTCGGCGTCGTCGCCACAGGCAGCGACGAGCACGGTGGCCCCGATGAGGAGTGCGGCAATCTTCTGTCGGTACATGTGACAAAACATAGCGCACCACGAGTGACGACCGGGCGCGGCGACGGAATACGGTGCACACCCATGGCCATGAACTGCAAGCCCGTGCCCACGCTCGACGAGCGGATCAACGACATTCGCGGGCGTACTGCCGAGATCATCAACAACGACATCCTCCCCAATGAGGGCACGCTCTGGGCTGCTCGCCGCCACGACGAGACGGTGAGCGAGCGGGCCGAAGTCCTGGAGTTGCGGGCGTCGATCCAACAGAAGGTGAAGCAGGCTGGACTGTGGGCGCCGCACTTGCCACAGGAGTACGGCGGGATGGGGCTCGACTTCCTGGCGCACGCCTACATGAACGAGGTGCTCTCGTACGCGATCGGCGCAGCGAAGTTGTTCGGTGTGGTGGCGCCGAACTCGGGCAACCAGAAGATCCTCGTGAAGTACGGCACCGAGCAGCAGAAGCAGGACTGGTTGTTGCCCACCATCGAGGGCACGATGGAATCCGGGTTCTCGATGACCGAACCGCACAACCCCGGTAGCGACCCGCGGGCCATCGATACCACTGCCGTGCTCGACGGCGACCACTACGTGATCAACGGTCACAAGTGGTTCACCAGCAACGGCATCGAAGCCGACTTCTTCATCGTCATGTGCCGTGTCGTCGACAAGTCGGCGATGGAACCGGGTGGTGATCGCAAGACCGGTCCGATGGTGCAGATCATCGTGCCGACCGCCACCAAGGGCGTGAACATCGTGCGTGGTATCGGCGTGTGGGGCAAGCGCAGCACCGACCACTGCGAGGTGAAGTACGAGGACGTGCGCGTGCCGGTCGCCAACGCGCTCGGCCGCGTGGGCGACGGCCACCAGGCTGCGCAGGACCGTCTCGGCGCCGGGCGCATCTATCACTGCATGAACTGCATCGGGCAGATGTGGCGGGCGTTCGACCTGATGGTGCAGCGGGCCGCGACTCGCCAAGTGCATGGCGGGCTGCTGGCCGATCAGCAGTTCACGCAGGGCGCCATCGCCGACAGCTACATCGACATCCAGACGGCTCGGTTGTTCACCATCCATGCTGCAGAGAAGATCGACCAGGGTCTCTCAGCGGCTCGCACCGACATCTCGGCGATCAAGGTCTACGTGCCGTCGGCGTACACCCGCGTCGTCGATCGCGCCATCCAGATTTGGGGCGCAGCTGGTGTGTCGAACGATCTGCCGCTGTTCGGCATGTACCAGGGCGCGCGCACGCTGCGTATCGCCGATGGGCCCGACGAGGTGCACAAGATCCTCATCGCCAAGAACGTCCTTGGCCGCTATGCCAAGGGTGAAGGCTGGGACTTCGGCAACTGACGTCGGTCCGGTCACCTCGGGTCGCGCCGATCTCACCCGTCTGTGTCGCGGGCGCAGCGCCGAGTCGTGGAGGTCACGGCCGCGACACAGACGAGGGAAACGCACCCTCGGCCAGGATGCGACCTGCGCGGGTCAGCTGTTGCGCACTCGACGGGTGAGGGCCGACACTTGCCGACGGACACGTGCTGGCTGTGACCGGAAGTCTGCGCGCACCGCCCCGCCCGCACGCCCTACCTGTCGCACCGGTGTCACCCGTCTGTGTCGCGGGCGCAGCGACGAGTCGTGGAGGTCACGGCCGCGACACAGACGCTGGAAACGGGTGCTTCGGGGCAATCAGCCGCGTGCTGACCGTCAGCCGGCGAGGGCCGACTTGACCATCGCCGCGATCTGGGCGCCGTCGGCGGTGGGGCCAGCCTGGGCGCGTACGGCGCTGACGACCTTGCCCATCGCCTTCATCCCTTCGGCGCCCGCGGCTGCAGCGGCCGCGATCTCCTCGCCGATGATGCGCGCCAGGTCGTCCTCGCTGAGCGCGGCGGGCAGGTAGATCTCGAGCACTGCCGCCTCGGCACGGGCGCGCTCGACGCGTTCGGGGCGTCCGGCAGTGACGAACGCGTCGGCGGTCTCGTGGTGCTTGCGCACCTCGACCGCGATGATCGGCAGCACCTGCGCGTCGGTCAGCACGGCCACCTCGTCGCCAGCCGTCTCGGCCACCGAGATCGCCGACAAGGCTTGGCGTAGCGCAGACAGCGCGATCTCATCGCGGGCCCGCATCGCTGCGGTCAGCGCAGTCTGCAACTGGGTCTTGATGGTCTGCTGCTCGGTCATGGTGCCTCCGACGGACGTTCGCCCCCAGGGTAGGGCGGCTTCTGGGAAGCCGCAGTCCCGGATCCCGGGACGGGGACTTCCTAGAAGCCGGGTTGGGACGGTTCCTTCCCAGAAACCGACGTATCGTCAATGGGATGTTGGGTGCTGTCGGAGATCTGCTGGAAGATGTAGTGGTACGACTGCACGAGACGGTGAATCACGCCAGCGATACGCAGGCCACGGTGTTGCGCCGCCGCGGTGGCAGCGCCGCCAACGTCGTCGAGGCGGCCGTACGCGCGGGGGCACCAGCGCGGTTCATCGGCCAAGTGGGTGGCGACGGTGTGGGTCAGTGGCTCACCGATCAACTCACCGCGCTGGGGGCCGAGGTCGTGGTCCGCCGTGAGGGGCGTTCCGGCACGATCATCGTGTTGCTGGACGTGAACGGTGAGCGCACGATGTTGTCCGACCGGGCCACCGCCACCGAGTTGAGCCCTCCCGACCCAGCCTGGCTGGACGGCCTGCACACATTGCACGTTCCGTTCTACTCACTGGAGATCGAACCGCTGGCGAGCACTTCGATGACCTTGGCGGCGATGGCCACACAGCGCGGCCTGACGGTGTCGATCGACATGTCCTCGGCCGCCGTGCTCGAGCGCTACGGCGTGCCGCGTGCACTGTCGGTGATCCGCTTCTTGCGGCCGACAGTGGTGCTGGCCAACGAACTCGAAGCACAGGTGCTGGGTGCGAGCTTCCGGCCCGAGCAGCTCGGCGGTGCGATGGTGATCGTCAAACAGGGTGCCGAACCGGCGATCGTGCATCGTGCCGGCGAACCGTCGGTGGAGGTGCCGGCGGTGCTGGTGCCCGGCGTAACGGACACGACCGGTGCCGGTGACGCGTTCGCTGCCGGCGTGCTGATCGCGCTCGCTCGGGGTGATGACGCAATCACTGCGGTGCACAACGGGCACGTGGTTGCCGCCGCCGCCGTGCGGCGCGCCTCGCTGTTGCCCGAGGGCTGAGCGCTGCGCCTCAGCGCATCAACAACACGGTGAGACCGCCGGACACGAGTGCGATCGCTGCCGCGCCGGTGATGAGGGCGACGGTGTTGGTGTGTTTGGCCGCAGCCAGCGGCGCCAACTCGGGCGCTGACGACACACGAGTCGCAGTCGTGGTCGCGGTCGCGGTCGGCGCAACGAGTACGGCACCGCAGCCGATGCAGAATCGGTCGCCGGGCTGCACCCGCGCTCCGCAGGAGCCGCAGAAGTTCATACCCGACGTCGGTTGGCCGCCACCAGGGCGCCGATGGCGCCGAGGGCGGCCAGCACCATCACGACGATGCCGATGGTGGTGAGGAGATGTGGACGGTCGGTATAGGTACCGCCGTAGTTCCCGCCAGCGAGTCCGAAGGGGAGATCGCCCGCCTGACTGATGGATGTGGCCCACTGCCACACGGCGACACTGATCGCGCCGAGCGCAAGGCCCACACCCCACCGGCGATTGCTGAGGAACCCGGCCAGACCACCGACGGCGATCAGTAGCAGCACCAGCAGGCGCAGCAGCAATGTGGCTGGCGGGGTGGCGTCGTTGCTGAACTGATCGGCGAACGATGCGCCATGGAGCGGTATGAGCGTGCCGCCGACGACCAGCAGCGTGCCGACCGCCCCGACGATGCCGAACGCCGCGGCGATCGGCGGCCGCCCGTCGTCGCCCGCAGACGTGACTGCGAGCACGAAGGCCACGATGCCGAGCACGGCAGCGATGGCTCCCAGCCAGAACCCGATCTCCTGGGTGGTCGTGAGTGTGAACGACCCGCCACCCTTCAGCAACGCCACCTCGCTGCTGTCGAACAGGCCGATGACGGAACCGATCATCATCGCCATCATCCCGGCGAGTGCGAGTCCGGCGCCGCCGGCGAGCCCACTACCCACCCGGCGGCCGGTGGCGCCGAGCGCAGCACCGCCCACGAGCAGCACGGCGGCGATGATCGCCCCGACCAAGTTGTTCGTTGCGAAGTCGTTCAGCACGTAGGTGATCGTGGAGATCTGGTCGCCGGTGATCTCAACGGTGGCGATGTCGGTGACCGCCGCCGCCACCGCCAACACCGCACCGACCGCGGACACGGCGACGAGTGGGGTGATGCGGAACTGCTCGGCCTGCTCGAACACGGCCTGCTCACCCGTGTCGCCCCCCTGCGCGGGCAAGGCCTCGGTGGCGTACGGGTCGTGCCCGTAGCTCGCGTGGGTGGTCTGCTCGACGACCGTCAGCGCCGCGGTGGCGTCCAACGCTGTGTCGTTGGCCACCGCAGGTGTCGCGACCGTCGGCTCCTCAGCAGCGATCTGCAGTGCCGGCGCGCTGGGCGGCGGCAACGGTGCACCGAAGGCGGTTGGCGAGGTGGCAGTGGGTGCTGCTGGCCCGGGTGTGGTGGGCACCGCCGTGGTGGCGGTATGTACCGAGGTGTCGACCACGGCCAGGCCGCAGGTCGTACAGAATCGCTGGCCCGACTGAATCGCCGTGCCGCATGCCGGACAGAACATTGGCCACCCCTTCAACGCCGCTCACTTCGTCGCCGACGAGACTATGTCAGATCGTCGGTCTCCCACACCGGCGACGGAGACACACTCTGTGCGTAGCGCTCGGCCGTGCGCATCACCAGGAAGTGCTCGAACTCCGCGGCGGGCAGGGCGGGTGCGTACAGGTGGCCCTGTTGGCGCACACAGCCGAGTGCGATCAGGGAGTCGGCTTGAGTGCCGGTCTCCACACCGTCGGCGGTGACGGCGATACCGATCTCGCGAACGAGGGCGATGATCGAGCGGACGATCGCCCGGTCGTGCGGATGAGCGTTGAGGCTGTCGATCGACAGTTGGTCGATGCGCACCTCGTCGAGTGGCAGGCGGCGCAGCAGGTTGAGGGATGACACGCCGTGGGCGAAGTCGTCGAGGCATACCCGACCGCCACGTGCGCGGAAGGCGGCGAGATTGGCGGCGGCAGCGGGCAGATCGCCGGTGACCGCACTCTCCATCACATCGATGGTGATCAGCGAGGGCTCGAGGCCGTGCAGCATGCGATCGATCGGATCGTCTCGCCAACTGCGTTCTGTGGCCTCGGGGGCCATATTCACTCGGAAACGGAATCCGTCGGGGAGGCCGAGCATCGACAGGCGGCGCATGTGCGGCCGGGCGCTGATCAGCACCTTCTCGGTGATTCGTTCGAGCAGGCTGGCTGACATCGCGACTTGCAGGAAGTCCTGCGCCACGATGACCCGGCCGTCGCGTCGCACCCAGCGGGCCAACAGTTCGGCACCGATGACGTGGCCGTTGCTGGCATCGATCTCGGGTTGGAAGAAGGCGACGATCTCGCCGTCATCGATCGCTCGCCGCAGCGCTTGCTCACCTTCGAGGCGGTCGATCATCTCCTGCTGCATGGCCCCGTCGAACAACTCCACGCGGTTGCGGCCGCCGGCCTTCGCTCGGTACAGCGCAGCGTTGGCATTGCGCAGCAACTCGCTGGCCGCAGTGCCATGCAGTGGCGCGGCGGCTACTCCGACGCTGACCGACGATGGCATCTCGCGGCCCTCGGCGTACACCGGCTGGGCGAGCACGCTGACGAGGCGGCCGGCAACGGCGCACGCGCCGGCCATGTCGAGGCCGGGCATGACGACCACGAACTCATCGCCGCCCATGCGGCCGACGATCGAAGTGGCGTCGACACTGTGCTGCAGACGGTCGGCGATGATGGTGATGAAGCGGTCGCCACCACGGTGGCCGAGTGCGTCGTTGACGGCCTTGAAGCGATCGAGGTCGCAGAACAACAGGCCGACCGGATGCTGCTCATCGGCGCCCGCGAGGATTGCGTCCAAGAACTCGAGCGTGCCGCGCCGGTTGTACAGCCCGGTGAGCGGATCGTGCGTGGCTTGATGGGCGAGGCGGATGTTGATCCCGGCCAGCTGCTCATTGACGTCGGTGAGTTCTCCCCGCTCATGGTCGAGTTCGCGCAGTAGGCGCTCGCTGCGCCATTGCAGGCGGATGCCCTCGACGCTGTTGCGGCTGAGCACATGGTGCAGCACGACGAGGGCGACGCCGAACAGCGCACTGAGGAAGCCGAGGCCGTGGAGGTAGGTCTCGCCGGTCGAGAGCAGCGACCACGACGTCCAGGTGAGCATCGGGACCGCCATCGCCAGGAAGAGGTCGCGGCGACCAGCGGTGACGATGCACGAGATGGCTGCTGCGGTCGCCGGGAACAACGTGAACAGCAGCACGACTTCGACCGGGGCTCCGTCGGCAACCCACGGTGACATACCGAACAGGACACCGATGGAGGCGAACGACACGCCGATCAACAGTTGGTTGAGCACCGATGTGGAGTTGGTGACCGAGAGCATGTAGTAGCGGTAGAGCGCGAACAAGGTGATGGCCGTGCAACCGACCGCTGTCAGGAGCCACCACCCGAGGTGTACCGACGACACGTCCTTGCGCATCATCGTGCTCACCAGCAGTGTGAACGGCAGAACCACGAAGGGGGCGGGTGCCAGGTTGGCGGCGACCATCGCGAGGGCTCGTTCGCGGACGAACGAGGCCGGGGCCTGCTCGGTGAGGTCGACGCTCTGCTCGCTCTGCTCCGTCATCTCGCCGCCTCCTTTCGCAGATCTCTCACGACACGCATCTGTCGCGCTTCGAACGTTCATCGGCATGTCGTGACACGTTCTTGACATGGGATACTCCACGGATGCGTGGTCGCTTCGCTCCGTCACCCACGGGTGCGTTGCACCTGGGGAACCTGCGCACCGCCCTCGTGTCGTGGCTCCAGGCCCGCGCAGGCGGCGGCGAATGGCTGGTGCGGATGGAGGACCTCGACCGGGTGACATCGTCGCCGCACCATGAGGCCGAGCAACTGCGTGATCTGGCGACCTTGGGGATGGTGTCCGATGGTGCGGTGGTGCGCCAGTCCGAGCGCTTCGACCTCTATCACCAGGCGATTGCGACGCTGGGTGCCGCCGACCGGGTGTACGACTGCTTCTGTTCCCGGCGCGAGATTCGCGAAGCGGCACAGGCCCCACACGGGGAGTTCCCCGACGGCGCCTATCCCGGCACCTGCCGCACGCTCACTGCTGCGGCCCGCTCCCAACACCTCGCCGAGGGTCGCCGGCCAGCACTACGACTCCGCACCGAGGGGGAGCGCTTCGAGGTCTCCGATCTGATCGCCGGCCGTTTCGAGGGCGCCGTCGACGATGTCGTGTTGCAACGCAACGACGGTGTGCCTGCGTACAACCTGGCCGTCGTCGTCGACGACGCGGCGCAGGACATCACCGACGTCGTGCGCGGTGACGACCTGCTGTCCAGTACGCCACGCCAGATGTTGTTGCAACAGTTGCTCGGGCTGCCCCATCCTCGCTACGCACACGTGCCGCTGGTGCTGGCCCCCGATGGCACTCGCTTGGCGAAACGCCACGGCGCGGTCACGCTGGGCGATCTGGCGCAACGTGGTGTCACCCCGGCGCAGGTGCTGGCGCTGCTGGGTGAGAGCCTGGCGTTGTGTGGTCGCGACGATGTCGTGACGGTGCCCGATCTGCTCGCCCGGTTCCGCATCGAACAGGTGCCGACGGCGCCGTGGTGGCTCGCGACGACGGATCTCTGACACGATCGGTACATGGCTGAGCATTACGACGACCTGCAACAGATCCTCGGGTACAAGGGTGCGGACGACGGTCGCCACGGACTGACCGAACTTGGCCCGGAGATCTTCTCCGTACCGTTCTGGAGTCCCGCGTACTGCGCGACGATGATCCGTGCCGCAGAGGCGATCGGCGCGTTCGAAGAGCAGCCGCACGATCCGGTTCCCGGACACGAGATCTCGCTGGCGGTCATCAGCCCGAAGTTGTTCCAGGCCGTCGAGATCGACCTCGGTGTGCGCATCTGGCCGCAACTGCAGACCGTGTGGCCCTACGTCGACTACCACGGTCTGCGCGATGTGTTCATCATCAAGTACGAGATGGGGGTGCAGGAGAACCTGCGCATGCATCACGACGTGGCCCAGGTGTCGGCCTCGCTGAAACTGAACGAGGGCTACGAGGGCGCAATGCTCGACTTCCCGCGTCAAGGGGTGTCCAACGAGTCGACCGCAGTTGGCGACCTCGTGGTGTTCCCCTCGTTGGTGACCCATCCGCACCAGGCCACCCCACTGCGCAGCGGTGTCAAATATGGGCTGGTGGTCTGGTTCGAGCTGCCGACATTCTGAGCGGAGCCTTCACTACTGTGGAGCCTCGTTGGTCCACTCCACCGAACCCCCGCCATGACGCACCGTCGCACTGCTGCCCTGTTGCTGTTGACCCCGCTCGTGGTCGGCGCGCTCGCGTCGTGCACGCGCACCGTGTCCAGCGCGGCACCCGCCAGCGACGCAGTGTCCACCGAGGTGGCCACGACCCTGGCAGCAACCACCACCTTGGCGCCCACCACGACCGTCAAGGCCACCACCACAACCGAGGCGCCCACCACCATTGAGGGTTCCACCACCACCACGTTGGCACCGAATGTGCAGATCGTGGGCGGGGCGTTCATACCGGTCGCGGCTGTCGGCAAGCACAGCGGACCCGACACACAGGTGCTGCAGGATCGGCTCAACACACTTGGGTTCTGGGCCGGCAACAATGACGGTAAGTACGGTTTCGCCACGACGCAGGCAGTCATGGCCTTCCAGAAGTATCTGATGCTGCCCGCCACCGGCAAGGTGGATCAGGCCACAGCCGACTGGCTGAACGTGTTCACCGAGCGCGGCCACGGTCGCTCCGACAATGGCACGCTCGTCGAGATCGACAAGCAGCGCCAACTCCTGTTCATCGTGGTCGACGGCCAGACGGTGTGGACGTTGAACACCTCCACGGGCAGCGAGAAGCCGTACGAGGGTCCCAATGCCAACGACCCGACGAAGATCGAGAAGGGTGACGCGGTCACGCCGGCAGGTCTGTGGAAGGTGAATCGCGAGCGTCCCGATGGCTGGTGGGAGGGCGACCTCGGCAAGATCTACCGTCCGAAGTACTTCCACGGTGGAATCGCCATCCACGGTATGACCTCCGTACCGAACTACCCGGCGTCGCACGGGTGCGTACGGGTCAGTGTCCCGGCGATGGATTTCATCTGGGACAACGGGCTGGTGCCGGTTGGCACGCCCGTCTGGGTGCACGTGTAGCTCGTGTTGCCGCACCTCGGTGATGTGGCCCCGTGGGCTGATCCGGAAGTGGTGTCGTTGCATCGTCTGCCGATGCATGTGCCGTTGCCGGCCGGACCAGGCCGCGAGCGACTGCTGCTGAACGGCCAGTGGCACTTCCGTCTGTACGACCACCCTGACGCCGTCCCGGCGCGAGCGCTGACGGCCTCATGCGATACCTGGCCGCGGGTAGCTGTTCCCGGCAACTGGACGATGCAGGGTGTGGGCGACCATCCGCACTACACGAACATCGTGATGCCGTTCCCCGGTCCGCCACCGCGGCTCCCCGACCACAACCCGACCGGCGTGTACCGCCGTGCGTTGCACGTGCCGCACGGATGGGCGGATCGACAAGTGGTGCTGCACGTCGGCGGTGCCGAGAGTGTGCATGGCGTGTGGGTGAACGGCGAGTTCATCGGCTACGGCACCGACAGCCGTCTGGCCAGCGAGTACGACCTCACTGGCGTGGTGCAGCCTGGGCACAACGAACTGGCGATCGTGGTGCTGCGCTACAGCGCCCACTCGTATGTGGAGGACCAGGATCAGTGGTGGATGGCCGGCCTGCATCGGGAGGTGTTCGTCGAGGTCCGCGCCGCCGCGCATCTCGCGGATGTGAACTGCACTGCCGATCTGCTGGCCGACGGCTCGGGCCATCTGCAGGTGGCCGTCGCCGTGGGCGGCCCGGACTCGATCGTGCCCGGCCATCGCGTGCGTGTCACGTTGGTGTCCCCAGAGGGTCGTCGCCTCGGCCGACCCGACGTGCAATCAGTGCCGTACGACTTCGATCGCATGTACCTGTTCGAGGGGCACGTCACGCAACATCGGTTCGAGGTGCCCGCGGTGCGACCGTGGTCGGCGGAGTCGCCTACCCGCTACCGCGTGGATGTCGAGTTGCTCGGCCCCGATCAACGAACTGCGCACTCACCCCTTGATGCCACCCACCAGCACATCGGATTTCGTCACGTGGAGATTCGTGGACGAGACCTGTTGGTGAATGGTCAGCGAGTGTGGATCTTCGGCGTCAACCGCCACGACCACCATCCCGACCGCGGTAAGGCCGTCACCGCTGACGACATGCGCACCGATCTGGTGACGATGCGCCAGCACAACATCACGGCCGTGCGCACCGCGCACTACCCCAACGACCCGGTGTTCTACGACCTGTGCGACGAACTGGGCATGTACGTCGTCGACGAGGCGAACATCGAGAGCCACGCCTACAACACCAGCCTGTGCCACGACCCGCGCTGGCGCAGCACGTGGCTCGCACGCGGCAGTCGGATGGTGCAGCGCGACCGCAACCACCCCAGCGTGATCATGTGGAGCCTCGGCAACGAGAGCGGCTACGGCGCGCACCACGATGCGCTGGCCGGATGGATCCGTCGTGCCGACCCCAGCCGACTGCTGCACTACGAAGGTGCCGTCTTCCACGCGAGTTGGATCGACGGTGGGCTGAGCGCCACCGACGTCGTGTGCCCGATGTATGCGCCGCTCGAGGCCATCCGTTGGTACGGCGAGTCCGGGCTCGGCAGCCGGCCGTTGATCCTGTGCGAATACAGCCACGCGATGGGCAACAGCAACGGCTCGCTGGCCGACTACTGGGCAACCATCACCAGCACCCCCGGTCTGCAGGGCGGCTTCCTGTGGGAGTGGAAGGACCACGGCCTGCGCCAGACGTTGCCGGACGGCACCGTGCGCCTGGCCCACGGTGGTCAGTTCGGCGACACCCCGAACGATGGCAACTTCGTCGCCGACGGCGTGGTGGACAGTGACGGCTTCCCGCACCCGGCGATGCGCGAGGTGGCGTGGGTCTACCGTCCGGTCACTGTCTCGCCTGGGCGTCGTGGCATGGTGCGCGTCACCAACCGTCAGTCGTTCATCGGGCTCGACTGGTTGCAGGCCAGATGGGAACTGGAGGTCGACGGCGAGATCATCGCCAGCGGCCCGATGTCGGTTCCCGCGGTCGCGCCGCATACGACGGTCGACGTGCCGTTGCCGTGCGAGGTGCCCGATGGTGTCGGCGAGGTGCACCTCACGGTGTGCTGGCTGACCCTCCGCGACCTGCCATGGGCGCCGAAGGGCCATCTCGTGGCCTGGGACCAAATCGAGTTGCGCGCTGCACCACGTCGACCGCTCCAGCCGCGGCTGGAGGGTGCGGCACAGGGCGTCGCCCGGTTGCTCGGAACTGCACCGGCGCTGACGTTGTGGCGCGCGCCGGTGGACAACGACGGTTTCAAGTTGATGCCCGAGTTGGCCGAGCGAATCAAGGTCGGTGGCCTCGCCCTGTTGCGCTGGCAGCAGCAAGGTATCGACCGGCTACCCGCCGACGAGTTGGTGCAGCACCGGCACACGGCGCACGAGACACACCACGGCATCGTCTTCGACCACACGGTCGTGGTGCCCGAAGCGCTGGCCGACCTGCCGCGCATCGGTGTGCAGTTCACCCTGCCCGCCAGGTTCGGCTACGTGAGCTGGTTCGGCCGTGGCCCGCACGAGAACTACCCCGACCGCAACGCGTCGGCCGTGCTGGGCGTGTGGGAGGGTGAGCCCGACGAGCCGCCGTACCTGGTGCCGCAGGAGTTCGGTCTCCGCACTGACTGTCGCTGGTTCGAGTTCATCGACCCGCGCTCGGGTGATGTGCTGCGGATGGACGTGGTGCAGCCCACCACGCGCCACGCGCGCGTGCTGCACTGCTCGGCCACGCATGTCACCGCGCATGACTTGTACACCGCCGCGCACGAGGTCGACCTCGTGCCGCGACGTGAACTGATCGTGCATCTCGACGTGGCCCACCGCGGTGTCGGAACTGCCAGCTGTGGCCCCGATGTGCTGCCGCACTACCGCATCGCGGCAGGCGAGTACCGCTTCGCCTACCGCCTCAGCCTGCGCCGCGGCTGATCGACACCGCTCACGGCAGGGCCCTCAGATGACCTCGATCGTGCATCGACTGCCCGGGGCGTCGGCCAGGCGGCGGTCAGCGGTGACGAGCGTGCACTCGAGCGTCTCCGCCAGCCTGACGTAGGACGCGTCGTAGACGGTGAGGTTGCCGCGCAACGACCAGATGCGACGGAGCAGCGATTCAACGGGGAACACGACGAGCGGGAGGTCGAGCAAGTCATCGATCGCTCGTTCTGCTTGCGGCTGACTCAGCAGCCCTGCCGCCGTCTGGTGGCGAAGCACGGACAGGACCTCCAGACGCAGAAGGTCCGGCCCGGCCAGTTGCTCACCGCGGAGTCGTGCGCGGAAACGCTCGCCGTCCGCCCCGGTGTCGCCAACGGCCGGCGCGAGAACTGACGCGTCAACGACCAGCACGCTCAGCATCCAAGGCCGCGAGCGCGTCGGCGGCGGGAAGGCGCCCCTTCGTTCTGCGCTCGATTCGGTCGAGGACGTCGTCCAGCGATGGCGTGGTGGCGATCAGCGTCAGCTGGGTCGCCAGGTACTGCTGCAGCGACTGGCCGGCGAGATGGGCGCGCCGGACCAGTTCCTCATGGATGTCGTCGGGGACGTCTCGAACCTGAACGTTCGGCATGCATGCAGAATACATGCATGCCGAACAGGCCACAAGGGCTGAACCCGGTCAGGCCGGCTTGGGGGTGCCGGCGCGACGGACGCGCAGGTGGTGATCGGCGGCATTGCGGCACGTGCCGGTGCCGAGGTCGAAGCGCCAGCCGTGCAGCGTGCACACGAAGTCGTCACCGTCGATCTCGCCGAACACTTTCAGGTCGGCCTGACGGTGCGGGCAGGTGCGCTCGATGATCCAGCCGTCGAGTTCGAACTCTTCTTCGGCGAGCCCATCGCGGTCGGGGTCGTGCTTGCGCAACGCCTCGGCCTCGGCTCGCACCATGCGCTCCTCGTCGAGCGACTTGAAGAAGTTGTAGAGGTACTCGTTGTACTGACCCTTACGCCATGCGCTGAAGCGGCACGACAGGAACAGTGCGTTGCTCCAGTCGTTGGCGCGGTCGGCCACGACGTTCTCGACCAGTTCGCGTTGCACGCGGAAGCGGAAGTCGTGATCTTCGCCCTTCCATTCGCGCACTTCTCGGTTGGGGAAGTCGATCGCGATCGCCAAATCGCCGGCGTGGAACACGCAGATCGCACCGATCGAGTTGCACAGCGTGGGGGCCATGCGCATGAGCGGCTCCCACCAGCCCTTCAGTGTCTGCAGCAGGTTCGGTGTGGCGGGGAGCCACTTCGACTTCATGTCGGCCAACCAGGGCAGATAGTCGGCCTGGTAGTCGCGCAGGTACTGCTCCTTGTTGTCGAAGACCGCCTGCACGTCGGCTTCGGGCATCGGGTGCGTGACCGTGAACTCGCCGCCGGTGCCGAACTCGATCTCGGTGCCGGGGATGGCCAACAGGCCGAGGCGCCCGTCGGCCTGCAGGCGGGCCATGAACGCGCGCTGGTCGGGGAAGATGCTGAGCTCGTCGCCGGTGATGATGTTGACGCCGAACAGGTCGGGGTCGAGGAATGCCGGCGGTCCGGCGCTGGGCACGACGGCGCGCGAGTCGATCGCCTTCACATAGTGCATCGCACGGGTGAACTGCGCGTCGACCTTGGCGTCGACCAGCTCGCGCATCTTCTCCGGCGTCTCCTCATAGACGATCGGGTACCAGATGGCACCGCTGTATTGCAGCCAGTGCAGATCCACCGGGCCATGCGCGGCCAACGTTTCGAGATGGCTGGTGCGGCAGTCGTTCTGGTTCACCAGGCGAGCGGTTCCGTCGCTGATCACGAGCGCACTGTCGCCACCCGGACCGTCGGTGATGCTCACCTCGCAGTGGATGGTGACGCGCAGGTTCGGGCCGAGGGCCATCTCCTCACGATCGACCGTGCGGATGATGTTGTTGAACCCGAGACCGCGCAGGATGCGCTCGAGCTCGCGGGTGGGGTAGCCCGGGATGAGCACCTTGGTGTTCTTGTTCATGTTCGCCACGAGCCACTCGGGATCGAGGTGATCCGCGTGGATGTGCGAGATGTACAAGTAATCCGGGTTGCAGATCCTGTGCATCAGTTCCGCAGACAGTTGGTCGTTCCTGGGGAAGACGAACCAGCTACCGAAGAACTGCGGAAGGAACCAAGGGTCGCAGCAGATCGACCCATCGACGGTGTCGACGAGGATCCCTGCGTGGCCGATCGAGGTGGCACGCATAGGCCGAGGCTAGTCACACGCCCTCGCGCGAGAGCAGGCCGCGCAGTGATATGTGACGAAGGTCCCTACGGCCTACGGCCTCAGGCGACGTTGTTGGCGCCGGCCTACGGCCTCAGGCGACCGGCGGGTCGGTGAACTGCTGGCCGGCACGCGAGACGTGCTCGGTCCAGGTGCCACCGTCCCAGTAGCGCAACTCGAAGCGACCGGCCGGGTCGGCGTACCAACCGGCGGGCACTGCCGGGCTAGCGGCAGCTGCCGGCTGGTAGGCGGGCTGCGCCGCAGGTGCTGGCTGGTAGGCGGGCTGGGCGGCGGGTGTCGGCTGGTAGTTGACGGCCGGGCTGGGGTCGACGATCGGCGCCATCGGGGCGGCGGCAGGCGCTGGCTCGGGGGCCACTGCCCAGCCAGTGGGCTCGGCAGCCACAGGCGACGCCTGGGCGGCGGGTGCCGGTGCCGGTGCGGCCTCGACGACCGCGGCGGGTGCAGCGGCGGCGGTCTCGCCGGTCGAGCGGCTGAGGAAGGCGGTGATGTCGCCGCCGGTGGGCACGATGCTGACGATGGTCCAGCCCTCGGCTGACTTCTCGGTGAGCTTGGTGGCCAGAGCGGCGGGGTCGAACGAGGAGGCGCTGACGATGTCGAATTCCTGCATGTGCCGCAGAGTAGCGCGCCGAACGGCCCCGGTCGATGGGCAACCCTGGTCAGGTGTCACGGGTCAGGTGCCCGGGTCAGGTGCCCGGGTCAGGTGCCCGGGTCAGGAGGGCAGGACGAGCGTGTGCACGTCGGTGTCGGCGGGTGCGCCGTCGTACACCAACTCGCCGTCGCGCAGCGCAAGCAGTCGCTGCACCCGAGCGACGAACGCCAACTCGTGGGTGGCGACGATCAACGTGGCCCCGCCAGCGGCTGCCTCGTCGAGCAGTGTCAGCAGCGCTTCCTTGCCTGACTGGTCGAGTCCGACGAACGGTTCGTCGACGAGCATCAGCTGGAACGGGCGGATCATCGCCAGGCTGATCGCCGCCTTCTGACGAAGGCCGCGGCTGAACGTGGTGGGGATGTCGTCGCGCCGATCGCCGAGGTGCAGCGCACCCAGCAGGTGCTCGGCACGCGGCTCCCAGTCGTCGACGCCGTGCACGCGGGCGACGAACTCGAGGTGCTCCCACAGCGACAGGTCGTCGTAGAACGTGGGCGTGTCGCTGAGCCAACTGAGCGACTGGCGCGCCTCACGGGTACCGGACTTGTGGCCGACGATGCGCGCCTCACCGGCGGTGGGGTCGAGCAGACCGGCGGCCATGCGCAACAGCGTCGTCTTTCCGCTGCCGTTGTGGCCCACGAGCGCGACGTGCTGACCTAGCGGAACTTCGAGGTCGAGCGGCACCAGGGCCGGACGATCGCCGTAGTCCTTGCCGAGACCGTGTGTGCTGAACGCGATGGTCATGACGTGCTCCTCAACTGCTGCTCCGCGATCGCTGCGCCGATGTCTGCGCTCGGCCTTCGTCCATGAATGCGCGGATGCGAATGCGAATTGGGTCGCGCACCTTGGTCCAGTACGCCACCAGGCCGGCGACCAGTAGCGACCCGACCGTGCCGCGCACGGCGGCACCGATGGTGGAATCGCCGTGGCGCACAGCCAACCGCACGATGAGCACGGTGCACGTACCGAGGGCGCTGATGACGATCGGCCACAGCAGCCGCAGGGTGGTGGTGAACCCGGCCATTTCCGGCGGGATGAACGCTTGCTGGTTGGACGAACTGACCGGGTCGGGTGCGTCGCGCACGATGCTGATGACGCCGCCGGCAGCGCCGCCGAGCAATGTGGGCAGGGCCAGGATCGCAGCTGGGATGATGGCCTCGCTGGTGCCCATCGTCAGCACCGCGGCGGCGGCGGCGATGGCGGCGAAGGGGATCAGCGCGACGCTGGGTGCGGCCAGGTGGCGCACCATCAACTCGCCGCGCGCGACGGGCAGTCCGTCGGTGTAGTCGGGCTGATCGACCTCTTGTGAGAGGGGCTCGAACACCTCGAGGCCGAGCACGAAGGCCAACAGCGCCGAGCCCAACACCGCCGGGGTGGTGCCGCGCACGGCGGCGGCCTGCAACACACCGATG